>CAZUUP010000029.1:7723-19702 GCA_964623105.1 uncultured Akkermansia sp. | reverse complement strand
GCGCGCCCCCGCACGGCGGCATCGCGCTCGGCTTCGACCGCCTCATCGCCATCCTGTGCGGCACCGCGAGCATCCGCGACGTGATCGCGTTCCCGAAGACGGCCAAGGGGACTTGCCTGATGACGGATTCACCGGCGGCGGTTTCGGCGCGGCAGTTGCGGGATTTGCACATTGAGGTGAAGGCGGCGGTGAAGAAGGAATAGCCCAAGTCCAAGCAATGGAATACGAGATCGAATTCCGCCCGAAGGCGATCAAAGACCTCGATTCCGTCTCACCGGAAATCGCGCGGCGGGTGGTTGAGAAAGTAGAACGCCTGCGGCACGATCTGGCTGGCGACGTAAAGCGCCTGACCAACTTCACCCCGGAGTACCGCCTGCGCGTGGGAGACCACCGCGTCTTATTCGAGGTGGAAGGCAGCCGGATCATCGTGCATCGTGTCCGCCATCGAAGAGAAGTCTATCGCTGAAGGCCCCTATGATTGAGTTGCATCCGGAAATACTGAGCAAGAATGGCAAACGCGAGTTCGTCGTGCTGCCCTACGAGGAATTCGAGGCGCTGCACGAGGAACTCGAGCAACTCGAAGACCTCCGCGCGCTGCGGGCCGCCAAGTCCGAGGACACGCCAGCCCCGAGCCTGACCCTCGCAGAAACCAAGCGCCGCTACGGAGTCCAGTGAGGCGCTTGCCCGAAGGGAAGGCGGCTCCGAAGAAGGAGTTGTCGCTCGCACTCAAGACTAACGATTAGCCTAGATGCTCACACGCCTCAAAATCAGCGGATTTAAGAACCTCGTAGGCGTAGATGTTCGCTTCGGCCCGTTTACCTGCATCGCGGGTGCAAACGGCGTCGGCAAATCAAACCTGTTCGATGCGATTCGTTTTCTGAGTCTCACCGCCAACTACCCGTTGCTCGAAGCCGCGCTTCGTGTTCGGGATGAGTCGGGCCATAACAATGATGTCAGGGGCCTGTTCCATCGGATCGGAAACCGAATAGATGATCAGATCGCCTTCGAGGCGGAGATGATCGTGCCCCGGCAAGCGGTGGATGATCTGGGGCAGGTCGGCAAGGCGGCGATCACTTTCCTGCGCTACACCCTGATGGTTCGTTTGCGGCGTGATGGAACAAACGGCTCCACTGCCAATCCGCTGGAAATCGTGAGGGAAGAACTGGTGCACATCCAGCGCGGGGCTGCCCATCAGCACCTTCTCTTTCCCCATAATGTCCGCGAATGGCGAACCGGCGTCGTCACCGGGCGACGGGCAGGTGTTGCTTTCATCTCCACAAGCAGGAAAGAGGATGGCACTGGCATCATCAAATTGCATCAGGATGCGTCAGGTGGCGGGCGCGCATACGAGCGGGCGTCGAGCGCATTGCCTAGAACCGTGCTTTCCTCATCCACGGCCGCTGAAAGTCCAACCGCACTTTGCGCGCGCAGAGAGATGCAATCATGGCGGCTCCTGCAATTGGAGCCGACCTCACTTCGGCAGCCGGACGAGTTCACTGCCTCGACCCATTTGGAGAGCAATGGACGGCATCTGGCTGCCAACCTGGCCCGGTTGACCACCAAGGAAGACCCGGCTCGGATTTACAGCCAAATCTCGAACCGTTTAAGTGGATTGATTGGCAGCGTTCGCTCTGTCCGGGTAGACCGTGATGACAAACGCGAGTTGCTGACCTTGATGATGACTGGTCAGGACGGCACCGAGCTCCCAGCCCGCGCCTTGTCAGATGGAACCCTCCGTTTCCTTGCGCTGTCCGTTTTGGAATTGGACCCTGAAACACCCGGGCTGATTTGCATGGAAGAGCCGGAGAATGGCATTCACCCCGACCGGATTCCCGCGATTCTGAAACTCCTTCAGGACATCGCGACTGATCCGGAAGAACCCGCAGATGAGTCCAACCCGCTGCGGCAAGTCATCGTGAACACCCATTCACCGTCCGTCGTGATGGCGGTTCCGGATGATGCGATCTTGCTGGCGAAGCCGACGAAAGATCTCCGGGACGGCAAAGAGTTCACGCGCGTTGAATTCGCCTGTCTGGCGGACAACTGGAGAACCAAGGCGGAAACTAAACCGGCCGTTGTGAGCAAAGGTGAAATGCTGGGATACCTCAATCCGGCGGCGGTCATCCGCATGGAAAAACCATCAAATCACGGTGCCAGGCGTGTGATTGACCATCCAGAGTTGAGCCTCTTCGTTTCAACATAGTGGTGTGATGAAGGTTCTCCGGCACACGTTAGTTTCCGATGGGACGACGGATGCAAATCTGATCCCGATCATAGACTGGAGTCTCAAACAAGTCGGTGGGGTTACGCTGTCAGCGGGAGTGTTTGCCGAGTTTCGTCGGTTGGCGCAACCACCAAGCGGGTTAGCAGATCGTCTTGTCAAAGCCGTCGAACTGCACCCATGCGAAGTGCTCTTCGTGCATCGCGACGCGGAAAAGCAATCCGCCGAGTCGCGCAGTGCGGAAATACAAACGGCGTTTGCAGCGATTCCACGCCGAATTCAACCCCCGGTTGTGGCCGTGGTGCCGGTGCGCATGCTGGAGGCCTGGCTCTGCTTCGACGAGCGTGCCATCCGAAACGCAGCGGGCAATCCCAACGGAACGGCTCCGCTGGGATTGCCTCCGTTGAAACGAGTCGAAGGCCGGCCCGACCCGAAAGACGATCTGCGAAAGGCGCTTCTGGCTGGTTGTGAGCTTTCCGGACGACGCCTCAAGAAGTTCGACACGGCTGCAGCGTTTTGGCGTATCGTTGACTTCATTGAAGACTTCTCACCCCTTCGCGAGTTGACGGCATTCCAGACGTTCGAGAAATCCATCAGGAGTCTGAAAGAGAGCAACTGGAAGTCCGGCTTTTATGGCTGAGGAAGCCGATGAATGCTGGTGCCCATTTCAAAGGCTGGGCCAAACCGGGGCCGGTGCCGCCGGGCTTGGCGGCCGGCGTGAGCGTTGAGCCGAACGAAACGCTGGATTCGGTGGGGGGACATTTCCGGTTGTTTCAGTTGCAGGACGGGCACCGGTTTTCGACGGATGATGTGCTGACGGCGTGGTATGGGACGTCGTGGTGTCCGAGCGCGCGGACGGCGCTGGATTTGGGGAGCGGCATCGGGACGGTGGGGATGATCGTGGCGTGGCGGTTGCAGGGGGCGCGGCTGGTGACGGTGGAGGCGCAGGCGGAGAGCGTGGCGCTGGCGCGGAAGTCGGCGCGGTTCAACGGGGTTGAAGGACGGTTTGAAATCCGGCAGGGGGATTTTCGCGAGGCGGGGGTGATCGGCGACGAGGAGCGGTTTGATCTGGTGACGGGGAGTCCGCCGTATTTCCCGCCGGGCACCGGGGTGATGAGCGAGCATCCGCAGAAGCTGGCGTGCCGGTTCGAGCTGCGCGGGACGGTGGCGGATTATTGCGTGACGGCGGCGAAGCATCTGGCGTTGGGCGGGTTTTTCGCGTGTGTGTTTCCGAACGAGCCGGCGCAGCTCGCGCGGGTGGAGGCGGGGGCGCGGGCGGCGGGACTGGTGATCGTGCGGCGGCGGCCGGTGGTGTTTCGCGAGGGGGACGCGCCGTTGGTGGGGCTGTTCGGGATGATGCGCGCAACGGATTTGCCGGAGTGGTTTCGCGGGCAGACGTGGGTGGAGCCGGCGTTGGTGATTCGCACGCGGGAGGGGAAGATTCACCCGGAGTATTCAGCGGTGAAGCTGGCGATTGGGTTTCCGCCTTGAGGGAATGGCCGCAAAGAACGCAAAGAGGCGCAAAAAGAGGGCGGGCTATTTTTTCGGCGTGAGCCAGCCCTGGCTGCGGAGCCATTCTTCGGCGCGCTGGGGCCAGCGGGTGACGGGTAGTTCGGTGGGGCGGAGGCCGTAGCCGTGTCCGCCCTTGGGGTAGAGGTGGAGTTCGGCGGGGACCTTCGCGTTCTTGAGGGCGAGATAGTAGAAGAGGCTGGATTCCACGCGGACGCCGTCGTCCTGGGTTTGCACAAGGAAGCTGGGCGGGGTGTTGGTGGTGATGGTCAGCTCGGGGGAGATTTTGTCGCCCTGTTCCTTGACGGTGAGGTAGGCCGGGTAAACGAGGATGGCAAAATCGGGGCGGCAACTGGTTTTGTCGATGCCGTCCTGGGGTTCGTAGGCGCGGCGGTCAAACTGGGTGGAGGCCGTGGCGACGAGGTGGCCGCCAGCGGAGAAGCCGAGCACGCCGATGCGTTGCGGATCGATGCCCCATTCGCCGGAGCGCTGGCGGATGGTGCTGATGGTGCGTTGGAGATCTTGCAGGGGGGCGGTGTGTTTTTCGACGCCCTGCCGGCGGGGAACGCGGTATTTCAACAGCACGCCGGTGACGCCGATGGAGTTGAGCCACGTGACGACTTCGCTTCCTTCGAGGTCGAGGGCGAGGATGTTGTAGCCGCCGCCGGGGCAGACGATGACGGCGGCGCCGGTGTTTTTGTCCGTGGGCGGCACGTGGACGCTGAAGCCGGGAGTGGAGACGTTGCCGAGGCGGACCAGGGGGCGGCCGGCGATTTTGCCGTCCTTGGCGGAGGTCATGTCCTTTTCGTCGGCGAGTTTGCCGGTTTCGCCGGGGACGGATTTGGGCCAGACGGGGGTGAAGGGGGCAAACTCGGCGGAGCGAAGGGAGGCTGTGGGGAGGATGATGGACAGGGCGACGAGAAGGGCGAGGGGCCGGAATGATTTCATGGGATCATCCAACCCGAAAGCGGGACGGGGATGCAATGGAAACCGGCTGTTCGTGGGCCCGGCCGTATTGAACGCGAACAGAGTGCTTCTGCCGGGGAGCGGCGGCGGTGGCTTACTCGACGGTGACGCTCTTGGCGAGATTGCGGGGTTTGTCCACGTCGCAGCCGCGGGCGACGGCGATGTGGTAGGCGAGAAGCTGGAGAGGAATGACGGCGAGGAGGGGCCAGACGGGGTCGATGGTGGCGGGGAGGTAGATGACGTCGTCGGCCTGTTGGGCGATGCGGGTGGTGCCCTCGGTGGCTATGGCGACGATGGGGCCTTTGCGGGCTTTGTGTTCCTGGAGGCTGCTCTCGGTTTTTTCGTAGAGGAGGTCGGAGGGGATGATGATGACGGTCGGGGTGCGCTCGTCGATCATGGCGATGGGACCGTGTTTCATCTCGGCGGCGGGGTAGCCCTCGGCATGGATGTAGGAGATTTCCTTGAGTTTAAGGGCACCTTCGAGGGCGACGGGGAAGTTGTACTGGCGGCCGAGAAAGAAGAAGTCCTCGGCCTGGGCGTATTTGAGGGCGATTTTGCGGATGGCGTCGTTTTTTTGAAGGATGGACTCGATCTGTTTGGGGGCCTCCTCGAGGGCGCGGATGATCTGGGTGCCGCGGCTGGCGGAGAGCATGCGGATGCGGCCCATGAGGAGGGCGAAGAGGTTGAGGACGGTGACCTGGGAGGTGAAGGCTTTGGTGGAGGCGACGCCGATTTCGGGGCCGGCGTGGAGGTAGATGCCGCCGTTGGCCTCGCGGGCGATGGTGCTGCCGACGACGTTGCAGATGGACATGACTTTGTGGCCGCGGCGGCGGGCTTCGCGGAGGCTGGCGAGGGTGTCGGCGGTTTCGCCGGACTGGGTGATGACGAGGACGAGGGTGTGTTTTTCGACGGGGGCGTTGCGGTAGCGGAATTCGCTGGCGTATTCGACCTCGACGGGGATGTGGGCAAATTCCTCGAGGAGGTATTCGCCGACGAGGGCGGCGTGCCAGCTGGTGCCGCAGGAGGCGATGACGATCTGGTCCACGTCGCGCAGTTCGGCGATGGACATGTTGAGGCCGCCGAATTTGACGGTGGATTCGTCGTGGTCGATGCGGCCGCGGAGGGCGTTCTGGACGGTGCGGCCCTGCTCGAAGATTTCCTTGAGCATGAAGTGGGCGTAGGCGCCCTTCTCGGCGGCTTCGGCATCGAACTCGAGTTTGCTGATCTGCGCGACGGCGGTGTCGGAGCCGAGGTTGTCGAGCTTGAAGCCGTCGGCGGTGAGGGTGACGACGTCGTAGTCGTTGAGGTAAACGACCTGGCGGGTATGGGCGACGATGGCGCTGGCGTCGCTGGCGAGGAAGTTCTCGCCTTCACCGACGCCAACGATGAGCGGGGAACCGCGGCGGGCGCCGACGATGACGCCCGGGAAGTCGGTGCAGACGACGGCGATGCCGTAGGTGCCGATGACTTCGCGCAAGGCGCTCATGACGGCCTGAGCGAGGGGGTGAGAGCCCGGGGTGGCGGCACCGTTGATGTGGGTGGGGAATCCCTGTGCCTTGAGGCGGGCGTAGTGTTCGCCGATGACGTGCGCCAGCACCTCGGTGTCGGTCGAGGATTGGAAGTTGTGACCGGCCTTGAGGAGGCGTTCCTTGAGGCGTTCGTGATTTTCGATGACACCGTTGTGGACGATGGTGAGGTGGCCGCTTTGATCCGGGTGGGGGTGGGAATTGACGTCGGACGGGGGGCCGTGGGTGGCCCAGCGGGTGTGGCCGATGCCGAGGGTTCCGGCCATGGGGCTGGCGGCGAGGAGTCTGGCGAGGCCCTCGTCAATCTTGCCTTTTTTCTTGCGGGTTTCGAGGTGGCCGGAGGAGGCAAGAATGGAGATACCTGCGCTGTCGTAGCCGCGGTATTCGAGGCGGCGCAGTCCCTCGAGGAGGATGGGGGAAGCTTCCTTCTGTCCGACGTAGCCGACAATGCCACACATAGTATTTGTTTTTGCTTTTGTTCAGTTCGCCCGGGGCGATAAGCTGCGGGTGGTTAACGGGTTCGACTCACAATGTAAAGCAACGGTTATGCCCAATACTCTCATCAAAAGGCAGGCTCCTTCGACCAGCAACGTCATGTGCGTGATCATGGGAGGCGGTGCGGGGACGCGACTGTTTCCGCTCACAAAGGATCGCTCGAAGCCGGCGGTGCCGCTGGCGGCGAAGTACCGGTTGGTGGACATCCCGATTTCGAATTGCATCAATTCCGGCTTCAAGCGGGTGTATGTGCTGACCCAGTTCAATTCCGCGTCGTTACATCGGCACATTTCGCAGTCGTATAAGTTTGATCATTTCTCCGGCGGGTTTGTGGAAATCCTCGCGGCGGAGCAGACGTTGAACGACACCTCGTGGTATCAGGGCACGGCGGACGCGGTGCGGAAGAACCTGGTGCATTTGTACAACCACGACTTCGAATACGTCTTGATTCTGAGCGGCGACCAGCTGTACCGGATGGATTTCCGGCGGATCGTCGAGCAGCACATTGAAAGCCAGTCGGAGTTGACGATTGCGACGATCCCGGTGGTGCGCAAGGACGCGCAGGCGTTGGGGATCATGCAGATCAACCCGGAGCGGCGGATTACCCGGTTTGTCGAGAAGCCGAAGGATCCGGCGGTGCTGGATTCGTTGCGTCTGCCGTCGGAACTGTATGAGAAGTTGGGCGTGGTCGGCTCGGACGAGTACTTTCTGGCGTCGATGGGCATCTAGGTCGTAAATCGCAGCGTGCTGGCGAAGTTGCTCGACAACACGCAGACGGATTTTGGGAAGCCCATCATCCCGGGGGCGATTCAAACGCACCGGGTTTCGTCGCACATTTTCCAGGGTTACTGGGAGGACATCGGGACGATCCGGGCGTTTTTTGAGGCGAACCTGGATGTGGCGGCGGATCTGCCGCGGTTCAACTTCTTTGACATGAGCGCGCCGATCTTCACGCGGCCACGCTTTCTGCCGGCCTCGAAGGTCAACGGGGCGCAGATTGACCATGCGGTCATCTCCGACGGGTGCATCGTCAATCCGTGCAAGATCAGCAATGCGATCGTGGGGGTGCGGAGCATCCTGGGGCACGGAGTCACGCTCAATCGCACGGTGCTGCTGGGCAACGATTACTACGAATCCATTGCCTCGATCAAAGAGAACGGAGCGTATGGTCGTCCGCCCATCGGGATTGGCGGCAACACGCGGATCGAGAACGCGATCATCGACAAGAATGCCCGGATTGGGGCGAATGTCGTCATCAGCCCGGCGGGAAAGCCGGAGCATGTGGATCATCCGCAGTATTTCATCCGGGACGGGATTGTGGTCATTCCGAAGAACGGGGTGGTGCCGGACAACACGGTGATCTAGCCCCATGGGAAAAGTGGCATCTGGAAAGGGGAAGAAGGGTGCGCTCCGGGAGTCGCCGGAGGTGTTATGGGAGCGGTTGGCCCACGGCGGGCGGATGGTGTTGATTGCCGGGCCGTGTGTGATCGAGAGCGAGAAGTTGTGCGTGGAGGTGGCGGGCGTGCTGAAGGAGTTGTGCGCCGGGTTGGGGGTCGAGTTTGTCTTCAAGGCCAGTTACGACAAGGCGAACCGGACGTCAGGGCGGTCGTTCCGCGGACCCGGGGCGGCGGCGGGGTTGGCGGTGCTGGGTCGGATTCGGGAGCGTTTCGGGGTGCCGGTGCTGACGGATGTTCACACGGCGGAGCAGGCGGTGGAAGCGGCGGCGGTGGTTGATGTTTTGCAGATTCCGGCGTTCCTTTGCCGGCAGACGGATTTGATCGAAGCGGCGGTTTGCACGGGACGGATTGTGAATGTGAAGAAGGGGCAGTTTCTGTCGCCGGCGGAGATGGGGCAGGTGGTAAAAAAGGCGGCGGAGTTCGGCGGGAGCCGGCTGATGATCACGGAGCGTGGAACCACGTTTGGCTACAACAACCTGGTGACGGACATGCGGGCAATCCCAATTCTGAAGCGGACGGGCTGGCCGGTGATCTTTGATGCGACTCATTCGGTGCAGTTGCCCGGAGGCGGGGGCGACCGGTCGGCGGGGCAGCGGGAGTTCGCGCCGGTGCTGGCGAAGTGCGCGTTGGCAGCGGGGGCGGACGGAGTATTTATCGAAACGCATCCGGACCCGGACCGGGCGCTGAGCGACGGGCCGAACATGATTCCGCTCGGAGAGATGGCCCGGCTTTTGCCCGCGCTGCTCAAGGTGCGGGCGGCGGTTTGTTGACGCATGTCTGCCGTTCCCCGTGCCCGTGGAGCCGCCGGTCCCTCCGGGGTGCGGGCGGGACATGGTCCGGCTGCGTTGCGGGGGCGGCTGGCGCGAGTGAAGCTGTTGTTGTGCGACGTGGATGGGGTGTTGACGGACGGCCGGGTGTTCATGGGCGGGGGAAGCGAGTTCAAGGCGTTCAGCATCCAAGATGGGCTGGGATTGCGGTTGCTGCAGAAGGCGGGCGTGAAAATCGGCTGGATCTCGGCGCGTCCGTCGGCGGTGACGACGCAGCGGGCGGAGGATTTGAAGGTGGATTTTCTGGTTCAGGACAAGGGGAGCAAGGCGGTGGCGGCGGAAGGTTTGCGAAGCCGGTTGGGGCTGGGATGGGAGGAGATTTGTTTCATCGGGGATGATCTGGTGGATCTGGGATTGCTGAAGCGGGTCGGGGTGCCGGTGGTGGTGGCCAATGGAATTGAGGAAGCGAAGGCGCTGGCGGCGTGGGTGACGTGCGCGAGCGGCGTGCATGGGGCGGTGCGCGAGGTGGCGTCGGCGATCTTGAAGGCGCAGGGACGGTGGGAGGGTGTGGTGGGGGAGTTTTCGAAATGAGGACGCAGGCGGAATGTGGGGACCGCGGCCGGCGCTGGTGGCCAGTGCTGGCGTGGCTGGCGCTGGCAGCGCTGGTCGTGCCCGCGCTGCGGGGGCAACTGCCGCCCGGGAGCAGTGCGCAGGGCGGGATACAGTTTCCGGATTACGACAAGCAGACCCAGCGCTTGAAGTCGCTGCTGACGGGCCAGTCGGCGGTGCAGCAGAAGGACGGCAGCGTGATGGTGAACTCGATGCGGGTGGAAATCTACAGCTACGATGGCGACGTGCGGAAGGTGGACGTGGTGGTGGAGGCGCCAAGTTGCACGTTCGATTTCCGGGACCGGGTGGCGTCGTCGCCGGGGCCGCTGATGATGAGGCGCGAAGACGGGCGGTTGCTGGTGGCGGGGGTGGGATTTGAGTGGCGGCAGGCGGGCGCGCAGCTTTACATTTCGAACAACGTCCAGACTGTCATTGCCCGGAAGGCACGGGGTTTATGATCCACAATCGCATGAAAACATACCTGTTCATTTTGGTGCTGCTGGGGTGCGGCAGGCTGCTGGCGGCAGCCCCTAACCAACCGGCGGGCGCCACGAACCAGAATCTCCTGATCACCGCGAAGTCGTTGTTTTACGATCACGCGGCGGGGGTGGCGGTTTACAAGGGTGACGTGCGGGTCGAGGATCCGGAGATGATCATGAACTACGGCCTGATGACCGTGCGGTTGCAACTGGCGGCGAAGCCCGGCACGACGAACGTCGTCGCCGCCACCAACAATGTCGCGGCCGCGACGGGGACGACGAATGCCGTTGCGGCGGCCAAGCCTGCGTGGGAGTTTGACAGCCGGAAGATCAATTCGGTGGAAGCCGAGCAGGACGTGGTGATCTTCCTGAAAAAGGACAAGAGCAAGGCCTCCGGCGACAAGGCGGTGTTCACCTCGGCGACGGCGAAGATGGAATTGACGGGAAGTTCCTACATTGAGACCGAGAACGGGTATCTGGTCGGGGATGTCATCACTTGGGACCGGAATGCCAACACGCTGAATGCCACGAATCCGCGGACGGTGCTGCGGTCGGATTTGAAAGGCCGGACCAACCGGTTGGCGCAGCCGGCGCCGTCGGTTCCGAAGTGACATCCCGGCCATGAGTCTGCTGAACACGGAGAGCCTCGTGAAGGAGTATCACCACCGGCGGGTGGTCAACGGGGTATCCATCGTGGTGAATCCGGGCGAGATCGTGGGTTTGCTGGGGCCGAACGGGGCGGGGAAGACGACGACCTTCAACATGGTGGTGGGGGTGGTGCGTCCGGATGCGGGGGAGGTCAAGTTCGAGGGGCGGGAGATCACGCGTGCGCCGATGCACGAGCGGGCGCGGATGGGCGTAGGGTATCTGACGCAGGAGCCGTCGGTATTTCGCAAATTGACGGTCGAGGAGAACATCCTGGCAATTCTGGAAACCTGCCGGATTTCCGCGCAGGAACGGGAGGTGCGGCTCAAGTACCTGCTGGAGGAACTGGATCTGGGGCGATTGGCCAAAAGCAAGGCCTACCAGCTGAGCGGCGGGGAAAAGCGGCGGCTGGAGATCACGCGTTCGCTGGTGATCAGCCCGAAGCTGCTGTTGCTGGACGAGCCGTTTGCGGGCATTGATCCGATTGCGGTTTACGAGGTGCAGAAGATTGTGCGGCGGCTGAAGGAGCGGGGCCTGGGCATTCTCATCACCGACCATAGCGTGCGGGAGATGCTCAAGCTGATTGACCGCGGCTACATCATTGTCAAAGGCGAGGTGGCGTGTCAGGGCACAGCGGAATTTCTGGCCAATGACCCGAAGGCGCGGGAGATTTACCTGGGACCCGATTTCAACATGTGATCCGCGGCGGGCGGAGGTCGAAAGGAAACGAGCGATGCAACACGATGTGGTGACGGTGGAACATTTTTACACCAGCCAGGTGGAGGCGCTGCAATTGAAGCTGCTGGCGGGGGCGGACGGGTTGAAACGGGTCATCCGCGAACCGACGGTCAACCGCCCCGGGCTGGCGCTGGCGGGTTTCACGCGTTATTTTGCCAGCAAGCGGGTGCAGGTGATGGGCAATGCGGAATCCCATTTTCTGAAGTCACTGACGGCGGAGGAGCGGGAGAAGCGCTATCGGCAACTGCTGTCGTACCGCATTCCGTGCATTGTGTACTGCCGGGACTATCATCCGGACCGGTTGCTGTTGAAGCTGGCCGAGGACGCCGACGTGCCGATCTTCTCGTCGCCGCTGATCACGATGAAGTTCATCAACGTCGCGACCCTGGCGTTGGAGGCGATGTTTGCTCCGCACGGGGTCGAGATGGGGAGCATGGTGGACATCCTGGGAATCGGGGTGATCATCAAGGGCGAGAGCGGGATTGGAAAGAGCGAGAGCGTGCTGGCGTTGATCGAGCGGGGGTACAGCCTGGTGGCCGATGATGTCACAAAGGTCACGCTGCTGGA
>CAZUUP010000029.1:0-7713 GCA_964623105.1 uncultured Akkermansia sp. | reverse complement strand
GACGGGCGGGATGTGATTGGAACTTGCGCGGAGTTGACGCGCAACCACATGGAAGTCCGGGGGATCGGGATCATCAACGTGGCGGCGATGTTCGGGGTCAAGAGCATCCGGGCGGAGAAGCAGGTGGACCTGGTGGTGACGTTGAAGGCGTGGACGGAGGTGGCGGATGTGGACCGGTTGGGGATGGACCAGGAGACGGTGAAAATTCTGGGGGTCGAGGTGCCGCACATCGTCCTGCCGGTGCGCCCGGGGCGCGATCTGGCGCGATTGATCGAGGTGGCGGCGTTTCATACGAAGCTCAAGGCCACGGGCTACAATCCGGCCAAGGAGTTGAACGACCGTCTGATGGCCCAGATGGCGGCCAAGTCGGGGGGATGAAAGTTGTTGTTGGAAATGCGCGTGGGTTCGGGCAGGCTGCGACCGCCTGATGAGCGCCCCAAAGAACATTGACAGCAGTGCCACCCGCGTCGCGAAGGAAGTCGTGGTGCAGAACAAGAACGGCATCCATGCGCGTCCGGCGGCAATGTTTGTGAAGCTGGCGAACCGGTTCACGGCCGAGGTTTACGTGGAGAAGGACGGGGAGAAGGTCAATGGGAAGAGCATCATGGGGTTGATGATGCTGGCGGCGGGGCCGAACAGCCGGTTGCTGGTGGAGGCGATTGGCACCGATGCGCCGGCGGCGGTGTCGGAGATCGAGAAGCTCATCAAGAGCAAGTTCAACGAGGAGTAGGGTGGCGGCGGCGGCGGGTGGGCGGGGTGGTCGAATAAGCGCTTGCTCCGTGGGTACGCGTTCGCCAGTCTTAACGCATGGCAACTGCTGAATTTGATGTCCAATACGTCGCCCATCTTGCCCGGCTGAATCTTTCCGAGACGGAACAGGAGCGGCTGGGGGCGCAGTTGCGGAGCATCCTGTCCTACGTGGAAAAGTTGAAAGAGGTCGATGTCACAGGGGTCGAGCCGATGGCTCACGCGGTGCCGCTGACCAACGTGACCCGGCCCGACGAGGTGCGGCCTTCATTGTCCAATGAGGCGGCTTTGCGGAATGCGCCGGCGCGGGCCAACGGGTTGTTTGTGGTGCCGAAGATTGTGGAGTGATGCGCGCGAGCCGGCGGCGGCGGGCCCGGGCTGCCCGGTGGTTCAGCCGGCGAACCAGATTTTTCAGCCGATTCTTTTTCCAATCATGCTCAACGAACTGACCATTTCCGAAGTCACGGGGAAGCTGGCGCGCCGGGAGGTGTCGGCGCGCGAGGTGATGCAGGCGTGTCTGGACCGAATTGCGGGGGTGGACGGGGAGGTCAAGGCGTTCATCAGCCACGACGCGACGGACGCGCTGGCGCAGGCGGACGCCGCGGACCGGGCGCTGGCGGCGGGCGGGGATTTTCGGCGGCAACCGTTGCTGGGGGTGCCGGTGGCGGTGAAGGATGTGCTGGCGGTGAAGGATCAGCCGTTGAACTGCTGCTCGAAGATCCTGGGGAATTACGTCTCGCCGTATGATGCGACGGTGGTGGAGCGGTTGCGGTCGGCGGGGGCGATCGTGTTCGGGCGGTTGAACATGGATGAGTTTGCGATGGGGAGTTCGACGGAGAACTCGGCGTTTCAGACGACGCGCAATCCTTGGGATACCGGGCGGATTCCGGGTGGTTCGTCGGGCGGTTCGGCGGCGGCGGTGGCGGCGCAGGAATGCCTGGCGTCGCTGGGTTCGGACACGGGGGGATCGATCCGGCAGCCGGCGTCGTTGTGCGGGTGCGTGGGGCTGAAGCCCACTTACGGACGGGTGTCGCGCTATGGGTTGGTGGCGTTTGCGTCGTCGCTGGACCAGATCGGGCCGTTCACAAAGGACGTGCGGGATGCGGCGACGATGCTGGAGGTGTTGAGCGGGGTGGATCATCGGGATTCGACGAGCGTGCCGCAGCCGGTGCCGCATTACGCGGGCGCACTGACGGGCGACGTGAAGGGTCTCAAGCTGGGGGTGCCGAAGGAGTACATGATTGGCGGGATTGACGCGGAGGTGGAGCAGGCGGTGCGGGGGGCGTTGCGGCAGTATGAGGCGATGGGTGCGGAGTTGGTGGAGATTTCGCTGCCGCACACGGATTACGCGGTGGCGACGTATTACATCGTGGCGACGGCCGAGGCGTCGTCGAATCTGGCGCGGTTCGACGGGATTCGTTATGGCGCGCGGGTGGACGGGGCGGATCCGATCAGCCTCTATGGGAACACGCGGGGACGGGGGTTTGGCGCGGAGGTGAAGCGGCGGATCATCCTGGGGACGTATGTGCTGAGCAGCGGGTATTACGACGCTTATTATCTGCGGGCGCAGAAGGTGCGGACTTTGATCCGGCAGGATTTCATGCGGGCGTTCGAGAAGGTGGATGCGGTGGTGACGCCGACGACGCCGACGCCGGCGTTCAAGATCGGGGAGAAGTCGGATGATCCGTTGCAGATGTATCTGTCGGACATTTTCACGATTTCGTGCAACCTGGCGGGGATTCCGGGGATCAGCGTGCCGTGCGGATTCACGCGGTCGCCGAAGCTGCCGGTGGGATTGCAGTTGCTGGGGAAGCCGTTTGGCGAGGAGACGATTCTCAAGCTGGCCCATGCGTATGAGCAGGCGACGCCGTGGCACCGGGAGCGGGCGAAACTGGGCGGGTAATGGTTATGGAATACGAAGCGGTCATCGGGTTGGAGACACACGTCCAGCTCAAGACGAAGTCGAAGATGTGGTGTGGCTGCGCGAATGAGTTTGGCGCGCCACCGAACACGCATGTGTGCCCGGTGTGCCTGGGTCTGCCGGGGGTGTTGCCGGTGGCGAATGACGAGGCGCTGCGATTGACGGTGCTGACGGGTTATTTGCTGGGGTGCGAGATTCCGGGTTTCGCGAAGTTTGACCGGAAGAATTATTTTTACCCGGACGTGGCGAAGAACTACCAGGTGACGCAGTACGACCAGCCGTCAACGCGGAACGGGGTGGTGGAGTTTGAGTTCAACGGCGGGGTGGCGCGGTTGCGGATCACGCGGGCGCATCTGGAGGAGGATGTGGCCAAGAATTTTCATTTCGACCGGCACAGCGGGGTGGATTTCAACCGGGCGGGGGTGCCGTTGTTGGAGATCGTCTCGGAGCCGGAACTGACCAGCGCGGACATGGCCTATGAGTATCTGAATGCGCTGAAGGACATCCTGATTTACGGGGCGATCAGCGACTGCGACATGGAGAAAGGTATGGTGCGCTGCGATGTGAACATCAGTGTGCGGCCAAAGGGGGCGAAGGAGCTGGGGGCGAAGATCGAGATCAAGAACATGAACAGCTTTTCCGGCGTGCGGCGCGCGGCGGAGTATGAGATTGCGCGGCAGATCGAGGTGGTGTCGCGGGGCGGGAAGCTGGTGCAATCAACGCGGCGGTGGGACGACGTGGCGGGGATCACGGAGGAGATGCGGACGAAGGAGCATGCGCATGATTACCGGTATTTTCCCGAGCCGGACCTGATGCCGTTCACGCCGACGGAGGGCTGGCTGGAGGAGGTTTCGCGACGGGTGGTGGAGCTGCCGCTGGCGCGCAAGCGGCGGTTCATGACGGATTACCAACTGCCAGCGGCGGACGCGGAGACGTTCAAAAACGACGTGCCGCTGGGGACTTATTTTGAAGCGATCGCGGGGAGTTCGAAGAATCCGAAGGCGGTGGCCAACTGGGTGATCAACAACCTGCGGGCGCGGTTGGCGGAGGCGAACGTGAAGCTGGCAGAGGAACAGGCGGCGCTGGGGATCGAGGCGGCGGAGATGCGGTTGCTGACGGTGGCGGATTTGAAGTTCAAGCCGGAGGGCATCGTAGAGCTGGTCGGGTTGGTGGACAGCGGGAAGATCAGCAGCAAGATGGCGCAGGAGGTATTTGCGGAGATGTTCGAGACGGGTGAGGCGCCGCTGGCGATGGTGCAGCGGAAGGGGTTGTTGCAGGTGAGTGACGAGGGGGCGATTGAGAAGTTCTGCGACGAGGTGATTGCGGCGAATCCGGGGCCGGCGGGGGATTTCCGGGCGGGCAAGGTGGCGGCGCTGAATTTTTTGAAGGGGCAGGTGATGAAGGTGAGCAAGGGGAAGGCGAACCCGGCGCTGGTGGGGGAGGTGCTGGAGCGGAGGTTGCGGGCGTAGGGGGTTCGGGCTTGCGCAGATGGGAGGTGGGTTGGTCGGGAGTCGGGGGAGCGGCGCGGTGAGGACACCGCGCCCCACCGTGGGAGGGTCAAGGCAGGCGATGCACTGGGGGTGGGGCTGCGAGGCGGAGTTACGGGGTGGACGCCATGGCCGGCATTCTCGGGGTGCGAGTCCCGGTGGAAACGGCATCGGCCATCTTGAGGTTGCGGATGGCGTCGGTCTGGCCGCTGAGGACGCGGCGCAGGATGAGGAGGAGTTTTTCGGCGTTGAAGGGTTTGACGAGGAAGCTGACGTCCTTGAGGCCGACTTCCTCGTCGAAACGATCGCTCTTCATGAGGCCGCTGATGGCGATGAAACGGAGGGCGGGATCCTTGGCATTGAGGTTTTTGATGGTGGTAGCGCCGTCCATGACGGGCATCATCATGTCCATGAGGACGACCTTGATTTTGCCGGGGTTTTGGGCGGCGACGGCGAGGGCTTCGGCACCGTCGGCGGCGGTGAGGACGTTGTAGTTGTGATTGGCGAGGATGGTCTTGGTCATCTCGCGGATGGCCATTTCGTCGTCCACAAGGAGGATGGTCTCGCCTTTGCCCTGGAGGGCTTCCTTGGGGATGGAGCCCTGGGTGTGGTTGGCGGCCTTTTCGGCGGCGGGGAGGTAAACTTTGAAGGTGGTGCCGACGCCGACGGTGCTTTCGAGGTCGAGGGAGCCGCCGTGGCTTTTGATGATGCTCATCACGGTGGAGAGGCCGAGGCCGGTTCCTTTGCCGATTTCCTTGGTGGTGAAGAAGGGTTCGAAGATCCGGGCCATGACTTCCGGGGGCATGCCGGTGCCGGTGTCGGTGGCCTGGAGGAGGACGTGAGGGCCGGGTTTGACGCCGGTGAGGCGGCGGGCGTCGTCGTCGGAGAGGACGACGTTGTCGCACTTGATGGTGATTTCGCCGCCGTTGGGCATGGCGTCGCGGGCGTTGACGCAGAGGTTGAGGAGAATCTGGTGGACCTGGGTGGCGTCGCCGGAGATGGGATGGAGGTCGGGGGCGACGGCGGATTTGAAGGTGACGTTTTTGGGGAAGGTTTCGCGGACGAGTTTCTCCATTTCCTTGACGAGATGGCCGAGGTGAAGGGTGACGCGTTCGCCGACGTGACCGCGGGCGAAGCTGAGGACCTGCTTGACCATGTCGGCACCGCGGCGGGCGCTGGCGTCGATGGTCTTGAGCATTTTGAGGCTGGCCGGGTCCTGGGTGCGCATCTGGAGGAGTTCGACACCCATCATGATGGGGGAGAGGACGTTGTTAAGATCGTGGGCGATGCCGCCGGCGAGGGTGCCGATGCTTTCCATGCGCTGGGTGCGGAGGAACTGGGCTTCGAGGGTTTTCTTTTCGGTGATGTCGGTGTTGATGACCAGGATGGATTTGGCCTGGCCAAGGTCGTCGCGGACGAGGGTCCAGCGGCTTTCGAGGATGATTTCGGGGGTGGTCTTGGTGGGGAGGCGGAGTTCGCCGGACCATTCGCCGCTCTGGAGGACGGTGCGCCAGGTGTCGTGGAGTTTCTGTGATTGTTTGGCGAAGACGGTGTTGAGGGGGTTGGTGCCGAGGAGTTCGGTGGCGTCCCAGCCGAAGATGCGGGTGGCGCCCTTGTTCCAGTAGGTGACGCAGCCGTCGAGGTCGTAGGCGATAATGGCGTCCTGCGCTTTGTCGAGGAGGGAGGCTTGCTCGTGGATTTTGGCGTCGGCCTTGCGGCGTTCGTCTTCCATGCGGCGTTTCTGGACATACCATTCGATGGATTTGGCGGCGATGGTCCAGAGGTAGCCGGCGGGGATTTGGACGGCGGCGACGATGGCCCAGGGGAACCAGACGCGGTCGAGGTGGAACTTGACGGCGGCGACGACGGCGATGGTGGCGACACCGGCGGCGGCGGTGAGTAGTGCGGGCATGGGACGGAAGAAGGAGAGCCCGAAGCCGAAGAGGATGGCGGATATCAGGAGGACGCCGAGTTCGCCGGCGGGGGAGAGGCGGGTGAGCCAGTCTTCGCGGACGAGGTTGAGCATGGCGGTGGCGTGGACCTCGACGGCGGGCATGAAGATGAACTTGTCGCTCCAAGTGGAATAGGAGCTGCGGAATTCGTCGCGGCGTTCGCCGGAGTAGCCGGTGATGGGGCGGGCGCCGACAATGACGATTTTATCGCGGAAGAAGTTCGGGCGGGTGCCGTCGCGGAAGAGGGCCTGACTGTAGCTGACGTGGGGGATGGTCTGGGGGCCGCCGTAGTAGCGGATCCAACGTTCGTCGAAGCGGTCGTTGTTGTCGCGGGCGACGGGGAGTTTGAGCAGGCGGGCGCCGGCCCAGGTCATGGTGGTGGCGTCTTCGCCGGGTTTGCCGTGGTAGTGCTGGCGGACGATGAAATCGTCGTCGGGGCGGAGTTGGGCGGTGCCCCAGGCCGCGGCGCTTTCGCGAAAGCGGGCGAGGGGGAGGGTGAGGGTGCTGGCGTCGATAAGGCCGACGGCGTGCTCGGAGGGGGAGTCGTCGGCAGCGAGGATGACGCGGCCGCTGCGTTTGAGGGCGTCGGCGAGGGCGGCGTCGGCAGCGGGGTTGGGGCCGGGATCGCTGAAGACGATATCGAAGATGACGAGGCGGGCGCCCTCGGCGGCGAGGCGGTCGATGAGCCGGGCGTGGAGCGAGCGGTCCCACGGGGCGTTGAAGGGTTGGTTGAGGCTTTTGTGGGAAGCTTCGTCAAGATAGACGAGGACGACTTCGGCGTCGTCCAGCGGCGGGGCTTTGAAGAAGGGCAGGTCGAAGCTCCAATCGTAGCTGGTGCGGAGGAGGGCCTTGTGGAGGCGCGAGTTGGGGACCAGGAGGATGCCGTAGCCGATCAGGAAGACGATGACCGCACCGAGGAGGGCGGCGAGCTTTTGGCCCGGTAGTTTGATCTTCATGACGCCGGTCAGGTCCAGAGGCGCGAGCCGGCCGGCATCAGGCACGTGGGTTTTCCCCCGACGAGGAGGTTTAGAACCGGAAACGTGCGCTTACCGCGGCGGTGCGCTCCCTACTCTCTTCGGAACGAAAGTTGCCGGGGTTGAGGCGGAACTGTTTCTCCGTGAGATCCAACAGGCCGAGCCGCAGTTCGGCGTGGCCGCCCGGGAGGCGGCCGCCGAGCAGCGTGTACTCGCGAGGGATGCCGGAAGGCGGGCGGAGGCCGGCGGCGGAATCGGCCGGGGTGGCGAAGGCGCGGAGTTGGTGCGAGACGACGTGGAAGGGATTGAAGCTGAGGCGGGCGTTGAGGGGTTGGGCTTGGCTGCCGGGTTGGTCGAGGTTGGCGGGCCGAACGGTGGTGGCGGCGGTGGCGGTGGCGGTGGGAATGGCGGGGTTGCGCAGGAAGGAGGCGAGAAGGCGGTCGCGGAGCTGGGGGCTCTGGTTCCATTGATCGGCGAGTTGGGTGAGATCGGCGGGCGGCGTTGGTGGAGGGTATCCGCGGGCGGCAGCAAGGGTGCGAGTGGGGCGGCTTGGATGAGAGGCGGGGTGAGCGGAGGGCGCGGGTTGGTGGGTTGGTGCGAAAGCGGGGCGGGGTTGACGGGCGGCAGGGGCC
>CAZUUP010000028.1:12414-19757 GCA_964623105.1 uncultured Akkermansia sp. | reverse complement strand
CATCCTCCTCGGCGGCGGCCATGACGTTGAGCCGAAGTTCAAATTCGAGGACGGCCCGTCAGTGAAGGATTTTCTCGCCCAGCCGGTGACACACCGGCCCGGGACATATTTCCGCTACAACACGCCCGGCAGTTACGTCCTTTCGGCGATTGTCACCAAAGCCACCGGCCAGACCGTTCTCGATTATCTCAAGCCGCGGTTGTTCGATCCGCTGGGCATCGAGAATCCCCAGTGGGGAAAGACTCCGGAAGGCTACACGCTCGGGGGTTACGGGCTTTACGCCCGCACTGAGGAGATCGCCAAATTTGGCCAACTGTACCTGCAGAAGGGAAAATGGCAGGGCCGGCAGGTGCTTTCCGAAAAATGGGTCGCCACGGCTACTTCGAAGCACGTGGACAATGACAAGGCGCCCAGCGCCCGGACGGCGGACTGGCGGCAGGGCTACGGCTTTCAGTTCTGGCGCTGCCAGCACAATGCCTACCGCGGCGACGGTCGGGACGGGCAGATTTGCCTGATCCTGCCCGAACACGACGCGGTCATCGCCATCACCGCCCAGACCGGCCAGATGCAGACCGAGTTGGATCTCGTCTGGGAGAAACTTCTGCCCGCTTTTCAGCCGAAGCCGCTGCCTGCGAACCCCGAGGAGCGCGAGAAATTGCTGCGGAGGCTGGCCGATCTGACCGCTCATCCGGTGAAGAAGGCCAACTGAGCCGGCGCGTCGCAACGCGAGCGGGAGCGCGGGTGTGTCGTAGCCTCCGTTCCAGGCTCGACTTCGTTTCCGGATTTGTCTGCGCGCCATTTGGTCGTCTGCGGCTGCATGGACGGAGCTTGGGGCGGGACGCCGGGAGCCGCGTGCCGGGGGCGGGCGCTCCCTTTCGCAACGGGAGCGTTCGTCGAATCGAATGTTTCAAGCACGTTGGCATTCCCGCCTCCGTCGCTTACTTCTGTCTGGGATCGACGGGGTTGGTGGCGGGAGAAAACCGCTGGCCTTGGGTGGCGGCCGGGATTTTGAGCTGCCACCACGTGTTTGCCTGACG
The DNA here is from genome assembly GCA_964623105.1 of uncultured Akkermansia sp. GTDB lineage: Bacteria > Verrucomicrobiota > Verrucomicrobiia > Limisphaerales > BJHT01 > BJHT01. Next base: position 18,720 of record CAZUUP010000028.1, on the reverse strand, counting down.
GAAGGCCGGCGGTTTTGGGTGCGCGGGGCCGTCGTTTTGCCGCCTGCGAATCATCCATTGTGCCGGGAAGCGATGCTTTCCAAAGCCCGCGCGGATCGGCAGGGTGGCGCGCGAATCGAACGCAATCCCTGCTCCATCGTTATGAAGAAAACAACAGCGAATCTCCGCGGTGCCTTCCTTGGTATGCTAACGGCGTCCTTGTTGTGGGGGCGCCCGGCGGTTGTGGCAGGCGCAGACGGATTTGCGATCCAACCGCTCGCGAAGGAGGTGGCGGAGGAATACAAGCTCGAGCCGGCCTTCTTCAAAAAGGTGACGCTGGTACAGAACATCCTCATCGCCACGTCGGGCAACGTCTCCGATTTCACCCACCGCGAGGCGGCTTATCAATTTGATATGGTGATGAAGAGCATCCGTCCGGAAATCGCCGCGCGAATCCGGGATCGCAAGGTGCTCTGCGTTCTGGTCGGGCACAAGGAACTCACCTCGGACGTGCCGATGTTCGCCTCCGACAAGACCGGAAAGGAGTTGGATTTCTACAACTGGCGGCAGCGAGGTTTCCTGACCACCAAGCACGGGCGACCGGTCGTGCTGTTCGCCGAGGAGGATGTGCTCGAATACGAAGGCGGCATGCAAATCGAGAGCATTCTCATTCACGAGTTCGGTCACGTAATCCAGGGCGCGGGATTTGATCAGGCATTGAATGTCCGTTTGAAGGAGGCCTTCGAGCGGGCCAAGGCGAAGGGCATCTATCAGGACGGTTACGCCGCCCAGAAGTTCCGCCGGGTGAAGAGCGAGACGCCAGTCAGTCTGCTGGAGGCGCTGGTCAAATCATTTCCCGATCAAACCCCGGAATTTCTGCGGAAGTGTCTGGATGGCGGCGACATTCTCGTGAACGGCCGGGCGGCCCGGTCGGATGTCCGGGTGACGCGTGACGACAAGGTGCTCATTGTCTTTGGGGGCCCGAAGCGTTGCTATGCGCTGGCGAGCGTGGCGGAGTACTGGGCGGAGGGCGTGCAGAACTGGTACGACACCAATCGAACCATGGATCACGATCACAACCACATTCACACCCGCGAGCAGTTCAAGGCTTATGATCCGGACCTGGCGGCGTTGTGCGCTGAAGTTCTGGGCGATTCCGAGTGGCGTTTCGTCTCGCCGCGCGCCCGTGCCGGCAAGGGGCACCTGGCGGGCTATGATCCGGCCACCGCACCGCGGGTGACCAAGCTCGAACACATCGATCAGGCCGCGCAGGACTATTACGACAAATACTGGAAGGACTACTGGAAGCGGTTGCATGAAAAGCACGCAAAGCCGGTCCCCACCCCGGTGCCGAAGTGAGTTGGGCGGGTGCCATCCCCCGGGCGCGGACACCGTTTCGTGATTGCCGGACAGACCAGCCCATTGGCGCGTGCATCCTGATATGGTGAAAATTAGCCCTTGCAATCTTCGGGAGGAATGGCACCTTTCCGAAAGTCCGTCGGATAGCTGGTCACTTTCTAGGCTCGGTGAATCGTCAGGTGAACGTGGTTCAGTGATGATTTTGGTCCCGGTGGTCGGGAACGGTCTGGTGAAGGATAAGGTTAGTCGGGGACAGTAAAATCATCGTATGAACAACAAATTGTTTGTGGGGAATCTCTCCTTCAACACCACCGAAAACGATCTGCAGGATGCGTTTGCCGCGCACGGGACCGTTTTGGAAGCCAACCTGATGATGGACCGCATGAGCGGCCGTCCTCGCGGTTTCGGTTTCGTCACCATGAGCACCGCTGAAGAAGCCAACAAGGCCATCGAGGCTTTGAACGGCGCCCAACTTGGTGGTCGTGCCCTCACCGTCAACATCGCCCGCCCGCGCGAAGAGCGTCCTCCGGGTGGCGGCGGCGGCGGTCGTCGTGAATACGGCGGCGGCGGCGGCGGCGGCGGTCGCGGCGGTCGCTACTAAGCCTTAATCTCGGTTTCGCATCGAGGTCCGGGTTTCCCCGGACCTCGATTTTTTTTGTGGCTGCTTCCCGATTACCGGCCGGGTCTGCATCTCTCCCGTCCCACCGGTTCCCGGTTTGTCAGCTATGAAAGAAGAAATTATTGAAGTCGAGGGCTGCGTTCATTCCGTGCTTCCCGGCACCATGTTTCGCATCGAGCTTCCCAACAAACATCTGGTTCTCGCCACCATTTGCGGAAAAATGCGCAAACGCTGGGTCCGCCTCACCGTGGGGGACCGTGTGAAAATGGAGATGTCCCCGTACGACCTCAACAAGGGGCGCATCGTCTGGCGCCTCAAATAGCCGGTCCCGGCAATCCACCCGTCTCCGCGCGCCACGGATCCTCCGGTTCCGAGGTGCGTGGGTTTGTTTGTTACCAAAGCCATTAGCCATGCGCCTCGGCGGTCGGCAGGCGCGCGGATGGTTTGGGGGCATTGGCGCGATTCTGCAGCGTCAGCGGCGGTGTCGCTCATACTCCTGGATCGCCCGCGGAAGCAGTTGCTGCAGCCGCGCGATTCGGGTGCCGTGTGATGGGTGGGTGGACATGAACTCTGGCGGTTGTCCGCCGCCCGCCGCGCTCATCCGCTCCCAAAAGCTCACGGCTTCGCGCGGATCGTATCCGGCCCGGGCCATGTACAGGATGCCAATCTCGTCCGCCTCCGTCTCATGGTCGCGGCTGAAGGGCAGCAGCACCCCGAACTTTGCCCCGGCCCCCACCGCCGCGAGCACCGCCCGTCGCTTCTGCGGGTCCATATCGCCCAGTGCGAGCGAAGTCTGCGCCCCCGTCATCAGGGTATTCGCCAGTTGCCCCTGCAACAACCGCTGCGCTCCGTGACGCGACGTCGCATGTGCCATTTCGTGCCCCATGACCGCGGCCAGGCCGGCCTCCGTTTTTGTGATTCCGAGTATCCCCGTATAGACCACAATCTTTCCGCCCGGCAGACAGAATGCATTCGCCTGCGGATTGCTCACCACGCTCACTTTCCAGTCGAACCGCCGCCCCAGTTCCCCCGTCACCGGGATCAACCGCTGCGCCACGCGCGTCACCAGATCCACCTCCGGTCCCCCGCGCAAAACTGCCGATGTCGCCAGCACCTCGTGGTAACTTTGCGCGCCAAGCGCAGCCTCTTGCGCCTCCGACAACCCGACGCGCGCCGTCCGTCCCGTCTCGGGATTTTGAAACTTCGGCGACGTACAGTATTGGAACACAAACACCAATGCCGCGATGACCACCGGCACCATGGCCGCCCGTTGTCGGTTCATAAATTATCCTCTCGCATGCGCTGAGGGGAACCGTAACGGGTCTGTGAAGATTTGCAAAACACCCATCCGTCCTCGCGCGTCCAACACCCCGCAATCGTGAAAACCGCCGCCTCCACCACCGCATCTCCCGTCCCAAACTTGCCCTCCCGTCATTCTCCGCATTAAACTCGTCGCCTCGCATGCAACGCGCCTTTCTTTCCTTCCTTGCCGCCCTGCTTTCGTCGCCCCTTTTCGCCGCGCTCCCGAACTTCACCGACCTCGATCTCCCGCCTCACAACTACAAGCAGCGCCCCCTTCAGGACCGGTTCACCCAGATCAAGGGCGACCTCGAATCCGGACGCCTCAATCTCGACCGCTCCAGCGAGAAAGCTGCGCTGCTCAGCCTTCTCAAGGCCCTGGATATCCCCGCCACCTCTCAGATGCTCGTCTTCTCGACCACCAGCCTCCAGCTCAGCCTCATTACGCCTTCCAATCCCCGCGCTCTCTTCTTCAACGAAGACATTTACCTCGGCTATATCCCCGGCGGTCGCCTTGAAATCGTCTCCCTCGATCCTGACCTCGGTGCCGTCTTCTACATCTTCGACCTGCCGCGCGACGAACGTCCCATTCGTGTCGAGCGCTCGGAGCGCTGCATGAAGTGCCACGCCGCGGACGCCACCGCGCATGTCCCCGGCGTCCTCGTCAAATCCGTCGTCCCCGGCCCCACCGGGGGCAGCCTCGACGCATTTCGGATCGATCAGACCGGCCACCAGATCGCCCTGACGGAACGCTTCGGGGGATGGTATCTGACCGGCGCCGGTGGCTTCACCAATCACTGGGGCAACCTCATCGGCCGATCCACTCCCCAGGGGCTGCAGAAAAACCCCGTTCCGCCCGGGCGACTCTTCAACTTTGCCCGTTACCCCGTGCCCGCCAGCGACATCCTGCCCCAGCTCATCCACGAACATCAGGCCGGCTTCGCCAACCGCGTCATCGAAGCCACCTACCGTACCCGCACCTATCTGCATCAGACCGGGGATCGCCTCACCCCCGAACATTCCGGGGAACTCGACCGGCAGGCCCGCCTTCTCACCCGCTATCTCCTCTTCGCCGACGAAGCTCCCCTGCCGCCGGGCGGCATTGCCGGCGACCCGGCGTTCAAATCCGATTTCCTCCAGCACCGTCGGGCAACCGCCGACAATCTCTCCCTCAAAGACTTCGATCTCCGCACCCGCCTGTTCAAACACCGGTGCAGCTACATGATCTACAGCCTCATCTTTCAAGGTCTGCCCCCGGAAATGAAATCCCGCACCTACCTGCGCCTCCAGCAAGCCCTCAATACCACGCAACCCGATCCCGAATTTGCCTACCTCCCAGCCCAGGAAAAGACCGTCATCCGCGACATTCTCCGTGCGACCCTGAAAGATCTGCCAAAGACCTGGTAAGACCGCGGCCATTTCCCTTGCCGAAACCCAGAAGCCGCCTGCGCCGGAACAATGCGGTTACATTCGGGGAACACACGCCTCTGGCCTGTGGTTTCGGGCGTCCCGTTGGAAACTTCGTCCCTCCCCCCGCTGCCAGCAAACGGTGCCGGGTCAGATCGGTTAACGAAGTCGTCTTCGGGGCAAACACAACTGCCTGCGGAACTTGTGCGCTCCCCATCCAAGTGCTGCGTTCCGCCGACCGAGACCCCTTCAACCGCCTTCCTTGTCGGCCTGCATACCGCCTACTTTCCACCCGCCTTCTGCGTGAAAGCGCTCACAGTTTTGATGCCCGCCCCTTTCGCCGCATCCATCACCTTCACAATCTGCCCGAACGGCGCGTCCTGATCGGCCCGGATTGCCAGCACGATTGCCGGATTCCGCTCCGCGCGGGTCCTCAACTCCGCCTGCAACTTTTCGTACGTCACCGGGATCGTCTCCAGATACAGGTGTGGCTGCACCTTGGCGATGGTCACCACGATCACGCTTTGGTCGCCGGCCCCCTCCCGTTGTTGTTTCGACTCCGGCAACGTCAACCGCACCGCCGGCTGCGTCTTAAATGTCGTCGTCACCATCAGAAAGATCAGCACCACCATCAACACGTCGATCAGCGATACGATGATGACGGCGGGCGGTTGCCGGCGTTTGCGCGTGGTGAAACGCATGGTCAGCTCGATTTTTTCCGCCGGTTCAACCGCCGCAGCAGTTCGTCGCAAATCGTCTCCATCTCCACCGCAAACGTCTCCACCTTCCGGCTGTAATAACTCCACGCGATCAGCGACGGAATCGCCACCAGCAACCCCAGCAGCGTCGCGTTCAACGCCACGGCAATTCCCGACGCAAACGCCGAATTGTCCGTCAGCCCCTTGTCCCCGAGCGCGTTGAACAGCTTGATCAATCCGTAGATCGTCCCCACCAGTCCCATCAACGGCGCGATCCCCGTCGCTATCTCCAGCACCACCAGACCCCGCTCCAGCCGTGTGATCTCATGCCGCGCCCGCGTCTCGATCGCGTCCTTCGTCTCCTCCATCGGTGCCTCGAGGTGGTCCATCGCCGTCGTCACCAGCGTGCTCAGCGCCGACGGATGCGCGGCGCACACCCGCCGCAACCCCGGCGCATCGTCTGGCGCAAAACAATTCTCCACCGCCACCTCCACGTCCGGCGGTATGACCTTCCGCCACCGCAGTGCCAGCCCCCGTTCAATGATGAAAGTCAGGCTGACCACCGACGACAACACCAGCACGGCAATGATTAATTGTTCCATCGCGAAGCCATCCAGTTAAAGTAAGCCCGCCGGCAACGCCGGTGTGACCCGTTACTGACCCGGCGATTCAACGAGCCACCATCACCAAACGCAAGCGGGAACCGCGCTTCACCGCCGTGGTCCCACTCCGCGCCGTCCGGCACTTCCCGTTTTCGCACAAACTGGCCGATTAGCCCACAGTGAACGATGAACGTCGGACATCGAACCTTCTGCGCGGGTCTCCGGGTTCATGGGTGCGAATCACCAGATTGCGATCAACCTATATCTTCCGCCGCCAAACCGGCTCGCTTCGCAAATTCCCGGAGCATTCCGTCGTTTACACCGTCCAACCCAAAGATGATCT
>CAZUUP010000028.1:7571-12314 GCA_964623105.1 uncultured Akkermansia sp. | reverse complement strand
TTCGCAAATTCCCGGAGCATTCCGTCGTTTACACCGTCCAACCCAAAGATGATCTGCTGTTCCCTTTCCCCACGGATTCGTTACCTTGGCGACCGGAATATGAAACTGCCCGCCGCCGGCGCCACCCTTGACCCGATGGATTGAATCTCGCTGCTCTCGCATATCTATTGTCTCCGTTTCGCTCGACTCGCCATGAACACCCAAAACCATTCCCGCTTCCTGCTCATCTGCACGCTTCTGCTTCTCGCCACCATGACCACGCCACTCCCCGCCGCGCCCCGCGATGCCCAATGGAAAAAGGTCGATGAGGCCATCAACCAGGGCCTGCCCAAGAGCGCCATCGACGCGCTCGAACCGATCATCACCGCCGCCACCGCCGAGAAAGCCTACGCCGAGGCCGCCAAGGCCATCGCGCGCAAGATCGCGCTCCAGGGCAACATCGAGGGCAACAAGCCCGAGGAAAAAATCACGCGCCTCGAAACCGAAATCGGAAAAGCTCCCGCCGAACTCAAGCCGATCCTCACCACCATTCTCGCCAATTGGTACTGGCACTATTTCCAGCAGAACCGCTGGCGTTTCATGAACCGCACCGCTACCGCCGTCGCGCCCGGCTCGGACTTCACGACGTGGGATTTGCCGCGCCTATTTGCCGAAATCGACAAACATTTCACCGCCGCCCTTGCCGCCGATGCGGTGCTAAAGGCCACGCCCATCGCGACCTTCGATGCGCTGCTCCAAAAAGGCTCCCTCCCCGACACTTACCGCCCGACGCTCTACGACTTCATCGCGCACGATGCGCTGCATTTTTACACCTCGGGCGAACAGGCCGCGGCCCGGCCCTCCGACGCGTTCGAGATTGCGGCTGGCAGTCCAATCTTCTCGGCCGTCGCGCCGTTCCTCGCGTGGCAGCCCGCGACCACCGACACCAACGCCCCGGCGCTCAAGGCCATCCGCCTTTATCAGGAACTCCTGCGCTTCCACGCCAAGGACGCCAATCCCACCGCGCTGCTCGACGCCGACCTCGCGCGCCTCGTCTGGGGCCGCAATGTCGCCCGCGGCGAGACCAAAGACGCGCGCTTCAAGGCCGCGATGAAGGCCTTCGTGGATCAATGGGCCGATCACGAACTCTCCGCCCGTGCGCTGTTCGAATGGGCGCAGGTCCTGCACAACGAAGGCGACCTCGTCGAGGCCCGCAACCTCGCCCTACGTGGCGCGAAAGTTTTCCCCAAGAGCGTTGGCGGCAAGCAGTGCAAGAACCTCGTCTCCGGCATCGAAGCCAAGTCCGCCCAGATCAATACCGAGCGCATCTGGAACGCGCCGTGGCCGAAGATTTCCGTCCACTACCGCAACGTCACCACCGTGTATTTCCGCGCCGTTGCCTACGATTGGGATGTCTTCCTCCAACGCCGCCACAGCCGTCCAGAATATCTGAACGACAACGAGCGCAAGGAACTCCTCGCCAAAAAGCCCACGCTCGAATGGTCCGCCAAGCTCCCCGCCACCACCGATTACAAGCAGCGCACCGAGCAGCTCCCCGCGCCCACGCAGCTCAAGCCTGGTTTCTATTTCCTCGTATCGAGCCACGATCCCAAGTTCGGCGATGCCGACAACATGGTCAGCTACACCGACATCTGGGTCAGCGACCTCGCCCTTATCGTGCGCCCGCGCAACGGCCAGATCGAAGGCTTCGTCCTCGAAGCCAACTCTGGCGAACCCGTGAAAAATGCCGACGTCCTCTCGTGGCAGCTCACCAACCAGGGCGATCGCGTCGCCGCGCCGAAGCTCGCCACCGACACCAACGGCTTCTTCTCCTTCGCCACACAACCCGGTCGCGGCTATCTCCTCAAGGCCGTGCATCAGGGCCGTCAAATCGGCTCGTCGCAGGACATCTACTCTTATGCGCGTGGCACGCCGCGTCCAAACACGCAGACCATTTTCTTCACCGACCGCGCGCTCTACCGGCCCGGCCAGTTCGTGCAATACAAGGGCATCTGCCTCGCCGTCGATCAGGAGCGTGACAATTACGAGACCCTCGCCGGCCAGACGCTTACCGTGATTTTCGCCGATCCCAACGGCAAGGAAATCGCCCGCCAGGAAACGCGCTGCAACGACTACGGCTCGTTCACCGGCAGCTTCACCGCGCCGCGCGACCGCCTCATGGGCGCGATGCGGCTCTTCGTGCAGAACGGCCCCAACGGCTCCGCGCGCGTGCAGGTCGAGGAATACAAACGCCCGAAATTCCAGGTCACCCTCGCCGCACCCAAAACCGCCGCGAAGCTCAATGAAACCGTCTCGCTCACCGGCACCGCCGCGAGCTACACCGGCGCGGCCATCGACGGCGCGAAGGTGAAATACCGCGTCATCCGCAACGTGCGCTGGCCCGTGTGGTGGGGCTGGTTTTACTGGGGTCCGCCGCGCAACACCTCGAGCCAGGAAATCGCCAGCGGCACCGCCACGACCAAGAACGACGGCACCTTCGTCATCGAGTTCCCAGCCAAGCCCGATCTGTCGATTCCTGAGAAAGACGAGCCGACCTTCGTCTTCAGCGTCCACGCGGATGTCACCGATTCGAGCGGCGAGACGCGCTCCGCCGACCGCACGGTCAATGTCGGCTACACCGCCCTCGCCGCCACGCTCACCGCCGCCGAGTGGCTCGTGGAAGCCAAGCCCACCGACCTGCGCATCGCGACCCGCACGCTCGATGGCGAACCCGCGCTCGCCGAGGGCAACGTGAAAATCTACCGCCTCAAACAGCCCGAGCAGGTCCAGCGCCCTGCGTTGGCAGACCGCGGTCGCACCGAGTCCGAGGCCGACCTTTCCAATCCCAATTCCTGGCCGCTCGGCGAGGTCGTCGCGGAACGCGGCTTCACCACCGACAAGGAGGGCAACCTCACGCTCGCCTTCAAACTCGGCGTCGGCGCGTATCGCGCGCTGCTCGAAACGCAGGATCGCTTCGGCAAAAAAGTCACCGCCCGCCTCCCGCTGCAAATCCTCAATCCCGACGACACGCGTCTCGCCATTCGCATTCCGCGCCTCGTCGCCGCGCCCGAGTGGACCGCCGAGCCGGGCAAGGAGTTCTTCGCGCTCTGGGGCACCGGCTATGACGCGGGCCGCGCGTTCATCGAGATCGAGCATCGCGGCAAAATGCTCCAGCGTTACTGGACCAAGCCCGGCGACACGCAGGCCGGCGTCAAGCACGCCGTCACCGAGGCCATGCGCGGCGGCTTCACGCTGCACGTCACGCAGGTCCGCGAGAACCGTGCTTACCTCGACTCGCGTCGCATCGACGTGCCGTGGAGCAACAAGAACCTCGACATTCGCTGGGAGCATTTCACCTCGAAGCTCCAGCCGAATCAGAAGGAGACTTGGACCGCGATCATCTCCGGCCCCGGCGCGAACAAGGCCGTCGCCGAAATGGCCGCCACGCTCTACGACGAATCGCTCGACGCCTTCCTCCCGCACCGCTGGCTGAATCGTTTCAGTTTCTTCCGCCAGGATCATTCCAGCGGCCACAGCGCCTTCGCCAACCAGACGAAGTACTTCCAGCACATCCGCGGCTACTGGCGGCAGGACATGGAGGGCATCGAGATGACCTACCGCAGCTTCCCACCCGATCTCACCGTGAACCTGTGGGGATACGGCTACTTCGGCCGCGGCCGCGGTTTGCAGATGGCTCCCGGCATGATGGCCCCGATGATGCGCAAGTCCGCCGCCAAGGGTGAGGCGCAAATGGAAATGGCCGCCGCCCCCCCGCCGATGGCGTCCGCCGTTGCCATGGACGCCGCTCCGATGAACGCCGCCGGCGAAGGCCTCGCCCAGAACCGTGCCCAGCTTGGCGCGAGCGACAAACAAGCCAACGGCGCCCGCCGCGACGCCGGCCCCGGTGGCGGCGCAGGCGCAGGCGCAGGCGGCGACGCCCCCGATCTCAGCAAAATCTCCGCGCGCAAAAATCTCAACGAAAGCGCCTTCTTTTTCCCGCAGCTCGTCTCCGACAAAAACGGCGAGGTGAAGCTCGAGTTCACCATGCCCGAGGCCCTCACGCGCTGGCGCTTCCTCGGCTTCGCGCACGACCGCCAGCTTCGCAGCGGACTCCTCGAAGCCCGCGCCGTCACCGCCAAGGACATCATGGTCCAGCCCAACCCGCCGCGTTTCCTGCGCGAAGGCGACGCGCTTGAATTCACGGTGAAAGTCTCCAACCAGACCGACACCCCGCAGACCGGCCGCGTCCGCCTCACGCTCAACGACGCCGCCACGCTCGCGTCCGCCGATGCCGCGCTTGGCAACACCAGCCCCGAGCAGAATTTCACCATTGCCGCCAAGGAATCCCGCAGCTTCTCGTGGCGTTTGAAAGTCCCCGACGGCCTCGGTTTCCTCACCTACAAAGCCGTCGGTGCGTCCGCCAAAGCCAGCGACGGCGAGGAGGGTTTTCTCCCCGTCCTGCCGCGCCGCATCCTCGTCACCGAGTCGTTGCCGCTACCCATCCGCAACGCCGGCACGCGCCAGTTCGACTTCAAAAAACTCCAGGCCTCCGGCGTCTCGGACACGCTCCGCCACCAGAGCCTCACTGTGCAGATGGTCTCGCAGCCCGCGTGGTACGCCGTCATGGCGCTGCCGTATCTCATGGAGTTCCCGCACGAATGCTCCGAGCAAATCTTCAGCCGGCTCTACGCCAATGCGCTCGCGCGCAGCATCGCCGTGTCCGATCCCAAGATTCGCCGCATCTTCGATCTCTGGCGCAACACG
>CAZUUP010000028.1:1209-7471 GCA_964623105.1 uncultured Akkermansia sp. | reverse complement strand
ATCCGCTCGCTCGGTTCGCTCGACGCGTGGATCGACCGCACCTACCGCGAAATCCTCAAGCACGGCGACAAGGACAAAAACCACCTCAGCTCGACCATCGCGCTCTATCTCTACGGCCGGAGCTTTTTCCTGAAGGACAAGGCCGTCGATCCCGCGCACAAGGAGGCCGTCGATTACTTCCTCGGCCAGGCCCGCAAACATTGGCTCGCGCTCGCCAACCGCCAGTCCCAGGGCCATCTCGCCATCGCGCTCAAACGCGTAGCCGACTTCACCAAGGCCGCCGATCCCACGCCCGTCGCGATCCTCCGCTCGATCAAGGAACGCTCCGTCAGCAACGAGGAACTCGGCATGTTCTGGCGCGACACGGAGTTCTCCTGGTGGTGGTACCACGCCCCCATCGAGACGCAGGCGCTGATGATCGAGGCCTTCGCCGAAGTCACCAACGACGCGAAAGCCGTCGAGGACTGCCAGGTCTGGCTTTTGAAACAAAAACAAACGCAGGATTGGAAGACCACCAAGGCCACCGCCGACGCCGTGTACGCGCTGCTCCTGCGCGGTCGCAACCAGCTCGCCTCCGACGCCCTCGTCGAAGTTTCGCTCGGCGGCCACACCCTCAAGCCGCAAAAGGCCGAGGCCGGCACCGGCTTCTACGAGAAGCGTTTTACCGGGCCGGAAATCCAGCCCGCCCTCGGCCAGATCACCGTCAAGAAAATCGACGCCGGTGTCTCGTGGGGCAGCGTGCATTGGCAATACCTCGAGGATATGACCAAGGTCACGCCGCACGGGGCCACGCCCCTCAAGCTCAGGAAAACGCTCTACACCAAGACCGTCACCAAGGCCGGCCCCGTGCTCGAACCCATCCGCGGCCCGCTCGCCGTTGGCGACGAACTCGTCGTGCGCATCGAACTCCGCACCGACCGCGACATGGAATACGTCCACCTCAAAGACCAGCGCGGCAGCGGCCTCGAACCCATGAACGTCATCTCGCGCTACCGCTATCAGGACGGCCTCGGCTACTACGAAACCACGCGCGACACCGCGAGCCACTTCTTCATCGATTACCTGCCCAAGGGCGTTTACGTCTTCGAATACTCCACCCGCGTCGTCCACCGCGGCGATTACCAGAGCGGCATCGCCGACATCCAGTGCATGTACGCCCCCGAGTTCAACAGCCACTCCGAGAGCTTCGGTCTCAGTGTGAAATAATCGTGCGCTGGTAGCCGCCGACGTGAGGAGGCGGACCGCCCACGAGTGCGTTCAATTTCCGATGGTGCAACGATGACGGCGAGGTAGAGCCCGTCTGTCATCAGCGCGCCGGTGGGATGTTCGCACGTCCACGGCGCGCTGGTGACAGGCGCGCCCCACCTCGCGTGCCGCCGTCGCCCCCGCCAATTTCCCTGCTCACGAGTTTCGCGCCCACCGCTGAAACCCCCTCGACAACCTCCGCCAAAGCCGTAAAACGCCAGCCATGCATCCACTCCGCCAACTCGTCACCACCGCCTTCTGTCTGCTCACTTTGCCGCTTGTCGTTCCGTTGGCGGCCGACCCCGCCCCGCCCGCCGGCTTTCGCGCTCTGTTCAACGGCAAGGATCTCACGGGCTGGTATGGCCTCAATCCCCACTCCGTTGGCAAACTTCAGGGCGAAAAGCGCGAAGCCAACCTCAAGCAGCAGCGTGCCGATTTCCCCAACCATTGGCGCGTCGAGAACGGTGAACTCGTCAACTCCGGCACCGGTCCCTACGCCACCACGGATGCCGACTTCGGCGACATCGAACTTTTTATCGACTACAAGACCGTGCCCAAGGCCGACAGCGGCATTTACCTCCGCGGCACGCCGCAGGTGCAAATCTGGGACCAGAACCAACCCGAGAATCCCAAGAATCCAGACCGCCGTCCGTGGCTCGGCTCCGGCGGCCTCTTCAATAACACCCCCAAAACCCCCGGCCGCGATCCGCTCGTCCTCGCCGACAAACCCTTTGGCCAGTGGAATACCTTCCGCATCCGCCAGATCGGCGCCGTTACCTGGGTTTGGCTCAACGACAAGCTCGTTGTTGATAGCGCGGTCATGGAGAACTACTGGGACCGCACCAAACCCCTTCCCGCCAAAGGTCCTATCATGCTCCAGACCCACGGCGGCGAAATCCGCTGGCGAAACATTTTCATCCGCGACATCGGCCCGGATGAGGCAAAGCAAATTCTGGCCACCGCCAAGCCGAAGCAGTAACTCCGCTCCATGTCCGCCCCACGTCGCGCCGCCGGCAGCGTCCTCTCCCGCCGCCACGCCCTTCGCCTCATCAGCGCAACCGCGCTCGGCAGCGCCGCGTTCCCCTTCATCCTCCGGGGCGCCCCCGCGTCCGCCAACCTGTCCGGGCACGTCATCGGCGAACCGACCGCCGATAAGGTGGGTCGGCAAGTTCTCGCCAGCGGCGGCAACGCCATCGATGCCATTGTCGCCGCCGCCCTTGTCGCCGCTGTCGCCGCTCCCAATCAAACCGGCATCGGCGGCTACGGCATGTCCGCCACTATCGCTCCCGCCGGGGGTGGACCCATTGTCTCCATCGACGGCAATTCCACAGCGCCCTCCGCCCTGCGCGCCGATTCGTTCAAATCCGGCCCCGACGGAAACGTCCCCGGTCGCGTGAATCAAACTGGCTGGCTCGCCACCGGCGTTCCGGGGGTTCTCGCCGGCCTTCACCTCGCGCTCGAAAGATTCGGCACCCGCCCTTTCAGCGAACTCCTCCAACCCGCCATCGCCATCGCCCGCGACGGCTACCCGTGGCCCAAAGGCCTCGCTGACCTCATCGCCCAGCAGAAGATTTTCTCGACCGATCCCGGCTCGCGAAAGCTCTTCTTCGCCGACGGCAAACCGCTCGCCGCCGGGGCAATCTTCCGGAACCCCGAGCTCGCCGAACTTCTCACGGCCCTCGCCAAGGCCAACTCCGTCGAACCCTTCTACCGCGGCGACATCGCGCTGCGTATCGCCGAGGGCTTTCAGAAGAACGGCGGCCTCGTCACCGCCAGGGACCTCGCCGCCCACCGTGCGCGCATTGTCGCGCCGCTCACGCTCACCTGGGGCGCGCACGTCATTCACACTGCACCTCTCACCGCCGGTGGTCTTACCGTGCTGCAAATCCTGCACGCCATGCGCGCGCTGGACTGGGAGAAACTCCCCGCCGGCCTCGCTCGTACCCACGCGCGCATCGAGGCCGCGCGCCTGGCGTGGCGCGACCGCCTCACGCTCCTTGGCGATCCTGATTTCGGAAAAATCCCCGTCGCCCGCCTCCTCTCCGCCGACTACGCCAGCGAATCCGCGGCCCAGATCACCGCCGCCATCAAGGACGGAAAACCCCTCGCCCATGCCGTGGCGCCCCGCCCGCAAAACGGCACCATCAGCCTCAGCGCCGGCGACAAGCTCGGGAACTTCGTTGCTCTCACGCTTACTCACGGCGACGCTTTTGGCGCGCGCGTCACCGTCGAGGGGCTTGGCTTGACGCTCGGCCACGGCATGTCGCGCTTCGACACCAACCCCGCACACCCCAACGCTCCCGGCCCTGGCAAACGCCCCTTGCACAACATGGTCCCCACCATCGTCACCCGCGACGGCGCGCCCGTCCTCGCCATCGGCGGTCGCGGCGGCCGCAAGATTCCCAATGCGCTCCTCGAGGTGCTCACCCGCCATGTTGTTCTCGGCGAGCCTTTGGGAACCGCCATCGCGGCGCCCCGCATGCACACCGAAGGTTCCACCGCCGTCTCGTTTGAGAAGTCCTGGCCGGCCGGGGAGGCCGATGCCCTCACCAAACTCGGCTATAAGGTTACCACCGCCGCCAGCGCCAACCTCAGCGCCGTCGCTTTGGCGCCTGGTGGTCTGGTCTCCATCCAGCGTTAGTGCGAAATTGCGGGCGTGCCGCCCGCGAGTGTCACCAGTCCTGTTGCCGTCCCTGCATCCACTGCCAACTGCCGAACAAAAACTACTGCATGAAGCTTCTCCTTCTTCCCCTCGCATTGCTCGCGCTCGCACCCTTGCCCGCCCGCTCTGATTTTCAGGCCGGTGCGGCAGTCGTCGATGTCACCCCGCCCGGCGACGCCCTCCCCGTCTTGGTCAACGGCGGCATGACCAGCCGGTCGGTTGGCAAGGTCAAGACCCCGGTCAACGCCCGTGCCATTGTCCTCGCCGATGGCCGGACGCGCGTCGCCATCGTCGTCGTGGACAGTTGCATGATGGGCCGCGCGTTGCTGGATGAAGCCAAGGCTCTTGCGGTCAAACGCACTGGCATCGCGGCCGACCGCATTCTCATTTCCGCGACGCATGCCCACAGCGCGCCGGCCTCGATGGGCTGCCTCGGTACCGACGCCGATCCGCGTTACGTGCCTTTCCTGCGCGACAAGTTGGTGGAGGCAATTGCCGCCGCCCAGGGCAATCTGGAACCCGCCCGCATCGGCTTCGCGAAGATTGATGCCGCGGATTTCACCGCGCTGCGCCAGTGGATTCGCCGCCCGGACCGGCTCGCAGAAGATCCCTTCGGCAACAAGACGGTCCGCGCCAACATGCACGCCGGCCGCATCTGGGATGATGTCACCGGCGAGGCGGGGCCGGAAGATCCCGACCTCGGGCTCATCTCGATCCAGGCCCGCGACGGACGCCCGCTCGCAGTCCTGGGCAATTTCTCGATGCACTACTTTGGCGATGCCGACATCAGCGCTGATTACTTCGGGCTGTTCGCCGAAGGATTGAAAGCCCGTCTCGCGCCCAGGCCCTCGGCGGGCAAGCCTCCGTTCGTCGGTCTCATGTCGCATGGCTGCAGCGGGGACATTTATCGCGTTGATTACACCATTCCGGAGAAGGACCGCCCCAAGCCGACCATCGACCAATACGCCAACGGCCTGCTCGATCTCGCCGAGAAAGCCCTCGCGGGGCTTGCGCATCGCGCCGACGCCGATATTGCGATGGCCGAGCGCCGGATGACGCTGAAATACCGCGTGCCCGACAAACAGCTTCTTGAGTGGTCGCGGCGCATCATGGCAGGAGTCACCAACCGCCTCGTGAAGACCACGCCGGAAATCTACGCGCGCGAACAGATCATGCTGCACGAGGCGCAACAGACGGAGATTGTCGTGCAGGCGCTGCGTCTCGGGGACATCGCCATCGCCACGACGCCGTGCGAGACGTATGCCGTCACGGGGCTGAAGATAAAAGCCGCCAGCCCGCTCGCGAACACGATGGTCATCGAGTTGGCCAACGGTGGCGACGGCTACATCCCACCTCCCGAGCAACATCCCTTCGGCGGCTACAACACATGGGCTGCGCGCTCGGCCGGCCTCGAAGTTATGGCTGAACCAAAGATCGCCGGTGCCGCCATCCAATTGCTGGAGCAGGTCGCCGGGAAGCCACGTCGTGCATGGAAGCTCACCGACGGACCGGCCGCCCGTGGCGTGCTTGCGCTGCAACCCGCGGCCTACTGGCGTCTGAACGAGTTCACCGGCCCCCACGCGGCTGATGCAACCGGGCACGCGCACGATGCGACCTACGAACCCGGCATCACCTACTATCTCGAAGGGCCGCGCTCGACTGCCTACTGCGAAGCGGGGGAGAAGAATCGGGCTCCACATTTCGTCGGTGGCCGTCTCCGCGCGCGCCTGCCGTCTCTTGGCGACCGATACTCGGTTTCCTTGTGGTTGTGGAACGGCATGCCGAACACGGCGCGCGACGTGAGCGGTTGGCTCTTTTCCCGCGACCATGATCACGGTCTTGGCATGTCAGGTGATCACCTCGGCATCGGCGGCACCAACAATCACGCGGGCAAGCTCATCTTCCTCCACGGCAATCGGCCGACAACCGTCGTCGCCGGCAAGACGGAGATTCCTCGCTGGCAGTGGCAGCACGTCGTTCTGGTCCGCGATGGCATGTCCGTCCGGGTCTATCTGAATGGTGGTCTTGAAATGGAAACACAGGCGTCGGCCGGCTTCCCGGAGTCCTTCGGGCAATGTTTCTTTGGCGGTCGCAGCGATAACGATTCCAATTGGGAAGGCCGTCTGGACGAAATCGCGATCTTCTCCCGCGCACTGTCCCCTGCGGATGTGCGGCAACTCTCCGCGCCTTGAACTGGGAAAGGCTGGTTCAACCCGGAGTTCCATGGCAGGTGCGGTGGCCCACCGGGTTGAGTGCGATGAGTTTTGTTGGAGCGGCGAGGCGACAACCCAACTGGCAACCCCGGCGGAGTGCTGAGTGGGGCGTGAAACGGACGATCGAGCAGGGCAAGCTGCG
>CAZUUP010000028.1:0-1109 GCA_964623105.1 uncultured Akkermansia sp. | reverse complement strand
GGTCCGGGCGGATGGCGGCATGAGGAATTGCGCCGTTTCAAGGCAGTCGAGGCGAATCAGGGCGTGGCTGCAGATGCGGAGTTTTTCTATGCCATCGACAATCATGCCATCGGCAAATACCGGAAGGATTCCGGCGCGCGCGTCGGCGGCTGGGACGGTGGCAGGGCGGGGCGCATCCAGCACTTGAATGCAGGAGTCGTTTACGGCGACCGGCTGTACTGTGCGCACTCGAACTACCCAAAACTGCCCGCGGAGAGTTCCGTGGAGATTTGGGACACGGCGACGATGCTGCCGGTGGGTGCGCACCGTTTCGATCAGCCACCCGGTTCGCTGACGTGGGCGGTGCGGCGGGATGACGATTGGTTCGCCTGCTTTGCGCACTACCGGGGCACGAGCGATCCGGCGCGTTCGGTGGTGGTGCGCTTCAACTCGCAATGGCAACAGCTCGCGAGTTGGTCCTTCCCGGCGGAATTGATCCGCCAGTTCGCGGGCAGCAGTGCGTCCGGCGGGGCATTTGGTCCGGGCGGTACGCTCTTTGTCACCGGACACGATGCGCGCGAACTTTATGTGCTCGGCCTCGGTACCTCGACATTCCAATGTCGAGAATCCGGCCCGGACGCGCTGCAGTTCTGTCTGCCCGCCTTCAGTAGCTCGACATTCCAATGTCGAGCCACGGGCGATGACGCGTCGCCTGACGACTCGACATCGGAATGTCGAGCTACGAAGGGGGTGCTGGAATGGCTGGCCACCATTCCCATCAGCGCGGAGGGACAGGCCTTCTGCTGGGATCCGGTGCAGACCAATCTGCTCTACTCCATCTCGCGGCGTGCGAGGGAGGTCATTGTCTCGCAGGTGACGCGGGCGGAGGCGGGCGGGAAACCTTTGAGCGGTGGACCTCCGGCACCGGCATTCGAATCGCTGTTTGATGGCCGGTCCTTTGCCGGCTGGGAGCATAAAGGCAATTGGGTCATCGCGGATGGCGCATTTTACCGCAAGGAAAAGGGTGGCGACCTGACGTGGAAGGTCAGGCCGATCCCTGATGACTTCGAGTTGCGGTTCGAGTGGAAGGTTTCCAAGGGCTGCAACAGCGGCGTCTATTACCGGCCCGG
>CAZUUP010000027.1:0-19952 GCA_964623105.1 uncultured Akkermansia sp. | reverse complement strand
ACCTATCAACTCAACCCCAGCACGACCGTCTCCACCGTAGCCACCGCCCCCGCGCTGCGCAAGCCGCATCGGAACTTGGCCGCAGCCCGCGAGGGCTGGGGCGGGCAGACGGAGGGAGCCGGGCCGGAGTTATCGAGCAGGCGGCCACTTGCCGGATTCTTGCAGCAGGCGGAACGCCCCCGGGGGTTATCCAGATTGATGGGCTGAATTCCCGGTTTTTGGAACCTGTTCCGCCACCAATTTGACAGCCGACCATTCCTTGACCATCCATTGCACCCGGAAATAGCGCAGTTCACGTAAGAGTTTTAAAGCCATGCATCCAGCCCTCGCCTTCCTGCTCCTCGCCGGCACCATTTATGCCAGCGCCCAAACTCCGGCAGCATCCAACTGGAACCAATGGCGGGGGCCCAATCGCAACGGCCAGTTTACCGGGCCAGCCTGGCCGGACAGCCTCGGAACCAATTCGCTTCAGCGCAGCTGGCGCGTGGAACTGGGACCCAGCTATTCCGGGCCGATCGTCAACGGCGACCGCGTGTTCACCACCGAGTCACGGGACAAGCAGTTCGAGGCGGTGATCGCGCTGGATCGGAGGACCGGCAAGTCCCTCTGGCGAACCCAATGGGAGGGCGCGATGAGCGTGCCGTTTTTCGCGCGTTCAAACGGGGACTGGATTCGCGCCACGCCCGCCACCGATGGCGAGAGTCTCTTCGTCGCCGGAATGCGTGATGTGCTGGTCTGCTTGAACGCCGAAACCGGGGCCATCCGCTGGCGATTCGATTTTGTCCAAAAGCTGGGCGCACCGTTGCCGGCCTTTGGTTTTGTCTGTTCGCCGCTGGTGGATGCCGACGCCGTTTACGTCCAGGCCGGGGCGAGTTTTGTAAAGCTCGACAAGCGCACGGGCGCGCTGGTCTGGCGCACCCTTACCGACAAGGGCGGCATGTGGGGGAGCGTGTTCTCGTCGCCCGTGTTCGCGACGCTCGCCGGCAAACTGCAACTGGTCGTCCAAACCCGCGAGAAGCTCGCGGGCGTGGACCCGGCCACTGGCAAAGTCCTGTGGGAACAGGCGGTCGAGGCGTTTCGCGGGATGAACATTCTGACCCCGGTTGCCTTCCAGGATGTGCTGCTCACCAGCACCTACGGCGGGAAGACGACTGCCTTCAAGGTCGCCCGGTCCGACGACAAGTTCGTGATCAGCCAGGCGTGGAGCCACAAGGCGCAGGGCTACATGAGCACGCCGGTCATCATCGACGGCGCGGCCTACCTGCATCTCAAGAGCCAGCGGGCCATGGCCATCGAGGTCGCAACGGGCCGGGAGCTGTGGACCACGGACCAGTCCTTCGGCAAATATTGGAGCCTTGTGGCGCAGGGGGACCGGATTCTCGCGCTCGATCAGCGTGGTCAGTTGTTTCTGCTCCGCGCCAACCAGGCGCGCTTTGAGCAACTGGATCAGCGCAAGCAGGCCGACGCCGAGACTTGGGCTCACCTCGCGGTGGCGGATGATCAATTGTTCGTGCGCGAGTTGAATGCGCTATCCGCCTATCAGTGGCGGCCCCGCGATTCGAAGGTGGCGTCGGTTCCCTGACCAACAGCAGCGACGAATTGCTGGAAAGGATTTATGCCGCCGGGACGGCAGGATGATGGCTACTCGGTCTGTTCCAGCACATATACCGGACCGACCAGTCCGCCGAGATACATCTCCGGCAGCGGGATGTGCCGCACCATGACGGTGATCTGGTTGTCCTGACCGGGCTTCAGATGCCCGCTGACATCAATGGTCGCCCCGGCGAATGCTTCGACCTCGGTCGGGTTGACGCGGGCCCCGTTGATATACAGCGCCACCTTGCGGTCGGCTTTGGCGAAGTGCAGGACGAGATTGGTGGAACTCTGTGACGCCTTGAAATTCGTGCGATACCACATTTCACCAAAGTATTCCGGCAGTCCCTGGGCGTTGCGGGTGTCGGTGAAGGTCTTGATCGGCTTCCAGCCCGTGTCGGGAAATTTCACGTCGAACGGATTGCCGGCGGCGCCCGACTTCTCGATCTCTTCCTTGGTCGCGGTCTTCCATTCGTCGGGCAGCACGCCGACGGGTTTGCGGGGCTTGCCCTGCTTGGGATGAACCGCCCCCCACGCGGACCAGGTGTTCTTGCCCACGAAGCGCTGGAGATAGGTGTCGGCGTATTTGTTGGCGTTCCGGGAGGCGATGGATTCCTTCACGAACTCCCCCCACTTGGTGAGCGTCTCCGCCGCACCGTCGATGTTGCCGCGGTTTATCGCGTCATACCACGACCGCCAGAAGTTGGCGCGTGTGAGTCCGCGCCGGGCGAGACTCACCCGGTGGGCGTCGCCTTTGGAATCCCTGGCAAGGCGTGCCGCTTCCGTGAGGTAGCCGTCCAGCATCTTCAGCCTCTCCGGGGTATAGACATGATGCAGGGCGTGAATCGAACCGGCATCGGTCTTGAGGTTGATGAATGCCGCATCCACGTTCATCCAGTATTTTTCCATGACTGCGGCGGCCGGCCCGTAAGCCCGGTCCCAATAGTCCGCCATGATTTCCCACGGATCGAGCCGGGGATCGTAGGCGAGCCGGATCGAAAGGTAGAGGTGCGGAGCGTAAATTTCCCAGTCATTGAACGACTCGAGGCTCGCGCCGATGAAACCGCGCTGGCGCAGGTAAGGCAGGTCGTGCGCCCAGGTGGAGATTTTGGAGAAGGGCGTCAGCACCTCCGCCAGATTGTAATTGTAGGTGCGCAACCCCATCGACGTCGCGTGGCCGCTCCAGTCGTCGATGATCTGTTTCAACTGCTGGATGGAGGGCGAATTCGGGTGTCCCAAGGGATGGTAACGACTATACCGGATGGGAGCGACCCAGACGCACAATGCCGGGGACAGCTTCGCCAGCTCCGGCTTGGTCGGCGGCAGCGTGTAGTCGGAATAGGCGTAAAAACCGCAAAGCAGGGACGGGTTCAGCTTGTAGAGTGCTGCCGCGGCCTCATTGGCGATGCCCACGAACCGGTCGGTCATTGAAACCCGCC
Source organism: uncultured Akkermansia sp. (assembly GCA_964623105.1). GTDB lineage: Bacteria > Verrucomicrobiota > Verrucomicrobiia > Limisphaerales > BJHT01 > BJHT01. The sequence continues at coordinate 16,920 of CAZUUP010000027.1, read as the reverse complement.
CGGACGACGGATCGACGATGGCCGGATTGTCATACCGCCGCGCCTCGGGACTGAAGTCCTCACGGTGATCATCCGGCGGGGACAGCGAAATGCTCTTCCGTCCCCCATCGCTCGCCTTCAGGGCCCAATCGAGGAACCGTTTGCGGACCTCCGGATGCCCGAGATTGTACCACGGGCCGTTGATGCGCTTGCCGGTCTCATCCAGACGGAACCATTCGGGGTGCTGCTTGAAGTCTTCCTTGCCGAGAAAGTTCCAACTGTGGCTCATCGGGATGGCCAGTCCGCCATCGCCATTCCAAAGGTTCCACGGCACATTGTGAAACGCGCCCTCGGGCCCCCAGATGCGCCGATAGACAAAGCCCGGGGTTTCCCGAAATTCACCGGTCCGGACTCGCAGGGTTTTCAATTCCGGATACACCCGGCCCCACTCGGTATCAGCCAGCCAGCGGCACCCGAACTCCTCCTCCAGAAACCGCCCCACCGCGCGCATTGTCGCGGGCCCGGACTGCCCGGCGATATAGACACTCTTGCCATCGCACTTCACGGCCAGGCCCTCGTTTGAACGGCTCTCGAGGTCGGACAACTTCAACCCGGCATCCACGGCCGGCCGGCCCACGTAGATGTTCACGCGTCCCGTCGCCGGCTGATCGACGATGGGCAGTTCGGCACCGCTCATCCGCCGCACCCAGTCTTGCAGCAATCGGGCCGCCGGCATTTCTTCCACACAGACGATGACCGCCGCCGCCTGACCGTTGTCCACGATGATTGTCCCCGAGCCTTTGGCGGCGGACCGCTCCCGGTTGCGCGCCTGCGCCTTCGCCAGCAATTCCGCGCGCCGCTCCGGCGACGCCGTGAACGGGTCCTTCGTTCCCTCGGCGGCCTCCACTGCGGGTGCCCATGCGCCAAGGCAAAGGACCAAAGCCAGACAGGAAAGGGTTTTCTTCATAAGTTGATTGGCAGTTGTCATCGGAATCGCATTGAGGCCGAACTCAGGCTCGAAAACGAGCCGCAATCAGAAACGATACTATTGGGAAGAAATTCATTCCGCGCGAATGTCCGCCCGAAAAGCGGGCGAAAAGCCAGCCAACTCCGACTCAGCATCGTCACGCGCCGCGCGGGCAGGCGCTTCAATCGACAGGACTGTTTCGCGGACAGGATCACACCCCGGGCGGGCGACGTCTGGGAACAAATTGCCGCGCTCACCCGCACGTCTGGAAAACCTCGCGCCTATTTATCCACCAGGACGACCGCACCACGAGTGCGATCGATGGCAAAATCCTTGCCGACGGGCGGGACGGGCAGCCTTGGCAGCGCGCGCGCCGTGACGAATTCCTGCACGGTTTTGGGATAACCCGGTTGGCGCAGGAGCCAGTCTTTCAAAGTCTCGTTCAAGAGCTCCAGCGCGGCCTCGGGGGACTTGTCCGCGTTGCTAAGAATCCGCTCGGCCTCCGGCGTGATTGGCACCGGGGTGGGCTGGCCACCGTCCTTGCTGCCACCACACCCAAGGCCGCAGAACCAGACACCGACGACCAGACACAGAATAAAACGTGATGCTTTCACTTGGTATCCCACCAGTTCAATGGATCCCCCGGCGGCTGCTGGAAGCCGACCTTGCTCACCGAGAAGTATTCGGTACGACCATCCATCAGGGCCACGTTCACCCGACCATCGTGGCGATTGAACATGCGCTCCGTTCGCGCCGCCCAAGTTGACCAACTGCCAGTGGACGGATCGGGAGTGCGAAAATAGTGCGTGCCGAAGCCCGCGGGATTCCCAACCCATTGGTCGGGCGCCAACCCAAGGGTGGCCGGCGTAACATCCCCGGCGTCTCCGAAAAACACCGTTTCGCCGGGGCGATCAATCATCACCAACCGCTTCATCTGCCCGATATTGGAGGGATCGAGTATGCCAATGGTCCCCGCCAGCACCTGACAATACGTCATGCCGATGCCCAGTTTCGCGGAGTCGGTCACCGCCGGACAGGTGATGACAGATCGGCTTCCCAGATACGGTCGCATGATATCCGGCCAGTAATAGTATGCCGGATTGGTGATCCACACCGTGCCATTCGGACCCGCATTTTGAATGGCCGGGAACGAAACCACCTTGTCCATGCCCATGGGCGGTATGTAACCGTCGCAATCGTCGATATAATGGATCGTCCCCATCATCACTTGACGCATGTTGCTGTTGCACTGCGCACCTTTGGCCCTGGCTTTGGCCTTCCCGAGAGCCGGCAACAACATGCTGGCAAGGATGCCAATGATCGCAATGACGACGAGCAACTCGATCAACGTAAACGCAGCGCTACGACGCGTCGGACAGGTGTTCACCCCTGAAAGATGACAAACCCAGCAATTGGTGTCAACCGGGCCAAATCGCCGCGCAGGAAATTGGAAGCACGATCTTGATCTTTGTTTACAGTGGTTTCATGCGCTTTGCTGTGCGATCGCGCCGGTCCGCAACATTGAAGCGCTTGCCACATTCACCCGCCAGCGAAGGTCGGACAGCCCGCGTCGGCGTTCCCGGTTTATGCAAAGCTGGCCCCGCCGGATCAGCGGACCGGGTAAACGCGGAAATCCATGCTCCGACCATCACGGCGAAAGTGATTGTTCATACCAACCCCAACCGACGCGCGGCGACACTGGAAGGACCTGCGTTCAGGCCAGCAGCTGCGAGATTACTTTTCCCTCCACATTCGTAAGCCTCCGCTGGATGCCGTTGTGCTCGAAGCTGAGGCGCTCATAGTCGAGGCCGAGGAGGTGGAGGATGGTGGCGTTGAAGTGGTAAAGCGGATGCACATCTTCGATGGCGCGCTGGCCGAAGTCGTCGGTGCGGCCGTGGCTGACGCCGGGCTTCACGCCCGCGCCGGTGAGCCAGCAGGTGAAGCCGTCGGGATTGTGATCGCGGCCCTTCGCGCCTTTTTGAAAAAAGGGCATGCGCCCGAACTCGGTGCACCAGACGACGAGCGTGTGTTCGAGCAGGCCGCGTTGCTTGAGGTCGCGGATAAGCGCGGCGGCGGGTTGGTCGAGAATCTCGGCGTGAACGTCGTATTGTTCCTTCAGCGCGTTGTGACCGTCCCAGTTGAGCTTGCCGCCGCTGGCGTAAGCGCCGTTGAAGAGTTGCACGAAGCGCACGCCGCGTTCGATGAGCCGCCGCGCGAGGATGCAGTTTTTCGCGAACGCGGCCTTGTCGGCGTTTTGCGTGTCGTCGGCGCCATACATCTTCAAAATGTGGGAAGGCTCGGCGCTGAGGTCGCTGATTTTCGGCACGCTGAGCTGCATGCGCGCGGCGAGTTCGTAGCTGGCGATGCGCGCGGCGAGTTTGCTGTCGCCGGGATGCGCTTCGAGATGGCGGGCATTCATGCGCTGCAGGAGCGAGCGAGCGGCGCGGTCGGCGTCGTTGCCGACCCCGGGCGCGGTGAGATGGCGCACCGGGGACTTGGAGGACATCGTGGTGCCTTGGAACGCGGCGGGCAGGAAGCCCGGGCCCCAGTTGTTCGAGCCGTTCTGCGGCACGCCGCGCGGGTCGGGGATGGCGACATACGCCGGCAACTCCTGGCTCTCGCTGCCGAGCGCATACGTCACCCACGAGCCGAGGGACGGGAAGCCATCGAGCACGAAGCCGGTGGAGAGAAAATTCTCCGCCGGGCCGTGCGTGTTGGACTTGCTCGTGAGCGAGTGGACGAACGCGATGTCGTCCGTGAGTTCCGCAAGATGCGGAATCAGGTCGCTCACCCACTTGCCGGTCCGCCCGCGCGGGCGGAACTCGTATTGCGGCCGCGCGAGATTGCCCGCGGGGCCTTGGAACGTCACCGCCGGGCCGCCGGGGAGCGGTTTGTCGTCCCACTTAATCAGCTCCGGCTTATAGTCCCACGTCTCGAGTTGACTCACCGCGCCGGCACAGAAGATGACGACGACATTCTTCGCCTTCGCCGGAAAATGCGGCGGGCGCGGCGCATACGGCCGCGCGGGGTCAATCGTCGGCGTCGCCGCCAGCAGCCCATCTCTACCGAGCAGACTCGTCAGCGCGATTCCGCCGAGTGCCGACGCGCTACCGGTGAGAAACTGGCGTCGGTCGAGCAGCGCGCGACCCGGTCGTGAGAGATTTTCGGCATGAGTTTGCATGCGGTATCGCTTCAATTTCCCGTCATGTGCGGATCGAGCAGCCAGCGCCACATCGGCAGGATTTCGATTGCTTCCGGGATGACCGCGCTGCGGGGCGGCGTGCCCTCCGCGATGAGGATTTTCCGCGCAGCGGGAAATTCTCCGGCGGCACCGAGGAGTGCGCGAATCTCCCGCTCAAACGTCGCGGCATTCCCAATGTCCGCCGCCACTTGGATGAGCTGCGTCGAGCCATCGGCGCTGGTGGCGAGGAAGTCCACTTCGTGACCCTGGGCTGTTTTCACGTAGGCGAGGGTCGCGTTTTGGCGCAGCAATTCGCAGGCGACCATGTTCTCGAGATGATGCCCGCGGTCGGCGTCGCTCACCGGATTGTATGCGGCGGCGAGTGCGTGATCGGCCACGTAGAGCTTGCGGGGATTCACTTGCTGCCGCCGTTCCGAGCGGCTCGCCACCGGCACGGTGAAAACGAGAAACGCATCCTCGAGATGCGCCAGCAGCGCCAGCAGCGACTCCTTGGAAACGCTGATGCCGCGCGAACGAAAATCCGCATGCACTTTGCTCACGCTGAAGATGCAGGCCGGTTGTCGCAGCAGTTGCCGCACAAAAGCGCGAAGAGCCACGATGTTCCCGATGCCGTGCCGCTCCGCGATGTCGCGAAACAGCACCGTGTCCACGTAGCCTTGCAGGAGCGTCACCCGATGCGCGCGCAACGACTCGCGACTGGCCTCCGGAAATCCGCCTGTCTCGACGTATTGATCCAGCCGCGCGAGCCAGGCCGATTGTTCCGGCGCGCTGAAGAGCCGCTTTTTCCCCGGCAGCGCCGCGCCGCGCGAGCGGGCAAACTCGCGGAAACTGAACGGCGTGATGACCGTCTCCAGCGCCCTCCCGCGCATCGTGGTCGCCACCTCGCGGCTCAACATCCGTGCCGATGAACCGCTGAGCAGTATCTCCACGTTCTCGCTGTCCATCACGCGCCGGACAAATTTCTCCCAGCCCGAAACAACCTGAATCTCGTCGAAGCACCAAGTGACGCGTTCGTGGCGGCGGAACGCCGGGTAGGAGCGGTAGTATTCCTCCAGGATGAGGCCCAAGTCTGCGGCCTCGATGTTTCCCAGCCGCTCATCCTCAAAGTTGAAATACACCAAGCGCTCCCGCGCCGTGCCTTGCGCGAGGCGCCCGGCGAGGCACTGATAAAGGAAAGTCGTTTTCCCCGCGCGCCGCATTCCGATTACCGCACGGGCTTTCCCTTCAAGAGGCGACGTATCCAGTTCCCGGGGCGTGAACTCCGGGAATGGAAGCTCGATGGCGTCACCCAGCTTCTGTCGAATCACTCCTGCCAGTCGGTCGTTCATTGCGGCTGTTATATTGAAATACCGGTCTTCTGTAAAGACCGCTATTTATGGAGCGAACAGAAACTCATTGCTGTTAAGGAGCGCGCGGCAGAGCACGGCGAGACCGTGCTGGCGGACGGCGGGTTCGGCGTCGCGCTGCTCGGCGGCGGACGGCAGGCGATTGAGGGCGAGTTGATACGCGCGACGAACTTGGGCGGCCACGTCGTCGCCGGCTTCCTTCTTCACGCGCACGGCGAAGGCATCGGATTGCGCCAGCGTGAAGCGGCTGTTGAAGAGGTTGAGCGCCTGGATGGGCGTGGTGCTCGCGCGGCGGATGGCGGTGCTCTGCCCGGCATCGGGACAATCGAACGCGCCGAAGACCGTCTCGCTCTCGCGACGCACCTTGTGCGCGTAAATCATGCGGCGCTGGTTTTCCGCCGTGAAGGTCTCCACGGGATTGAAGCCGGAGAGGCCGCCGCGTTTGTCGAAGAGGTCGTAGCCGCGACCATACATCCGCAGGTTCAGGCCGCCGCTGACGGCCAGCATCGAGTCGCGCAACACCTCGGCTTCCATCCGGCGCGAGGGATAACGCCACAGCAGCCGCACGTCGGCGTCCTTTTCCGCGGCCTCGGGATTGATGGTGGCCGACTGCCGATACGTGGCGCTCAACACGATGAGCCGGTGCATCGCCTTCACGCTCCAGCCGCCGCGGGTGAACTCGCCCGCCAGCCAGTCGAGCAACTCGGGATGGGTCGGCTTCACGCCGCTGCGGCCGAAGTCGCTCGGCGTTTCGACAAGTCCGACGCCGAAGTGGCCCTGCCAGATGCGGTTCACCATCACCCGCGCGGTGAGCGGATTCTGCGGACTGGCAATCCAGTCGGCGAGGGCCTGGCGGCGCTGCTGCTCGGGCGTGGTCTTCGGCAACGCGAGCGTGCCGAGCGCGCCGAGGACGGCGGGCATAACTTCCTCCTTCGGCTGCTCGGGGTCGCCGCGATTGAGCCGGCGGATTTCATCGGGCGCGCGAAACTTGCCGGCGAAGACGAGCTGACCCTGCTGGAGGGTTTTGATGCGCGCTTCCAGTTTCGTTTTCTCGCCTAGCAGCGCCACGGCGGCCTTCGCTTCATCCGCCGGCAGGCCAGACAACGAGAAGGCATCGTCAATTGCTGCGCCGGCGACAAACGGCCGCCGGTCCTTGGAATCGGCGACGAGTCGCCACCCGTCGTCATCGGCGACTTCGATGCGATACTCGATGGGCATCCGGTCCTCGAACTTGCCGTTCCGGTCGCGGCTCCAGTGGACGCGCGTGATTTCCTGCTCGCCGCCAAAAGCAAACTCCACCCAGCCCTTCCCGGGCTCATTGCCCATCCAGCTTCGCTCGTTGCCGTATTGGCCGTCGTTGATGAACGCCGGCTCGTGCCGCCCGGCCACCACGGTGTTGCCGGAAGTTTTCACCACCGCGCCGCGGGCGACATTCCGACCCGCGTCGTTGATGATTTCGATTTCATCCAGGCACGGTTCGAGGCCGTTCGTGGCAAGGATCACGAAGCGCAGCCGCCTCGTCTTCACCGGCGCAAACCGGTCCACCGTGTGCCGCCAGTTCACTGTCGGGCGCGGCGAACGCGCGGACGCCACGGTCTTCAGTGAATCCGCCGACAGCCCCGCTTCCAGCGTGAACGCGGTGGCCAGTCGGTCGTTGAATTTTCCCTCGCGGTCGCGGCTCCACACGACGCGCGAAATGCGCGCGACCTCCGGGAGTTCGAACATCACCCAGCCTCGCCCCGGCTCCGATGCCATCCAACTCCGCGCATTCCCGTAAGCACCGTCGTTGATGTGCGCCAACCGGTGCGGCGCCGACTCGCGGCTGCCGGAAGCCGTAACCTTCGTACCTGCACTCGCGAGCGCCACGTTGCGCGGCTGCGGGGCGTCGGTGAAAATCTCGAACTCATCGATGCACGGCTCAATCAAGCCGAGATTGGGATGCCGGTTCGCGTCCTGGATTGCGAACCGAACGAACCTGGCTTCCAGCGCGGGGAATCTTTCCTCGTTCATTTTCGCATGGGTCGTTCGTCGTGCGCCGCCCGGCTGCGCAAGCGGAGTGAACGCCAGCAGTCGTCCTTCGATGCCCGCGATGTCCCGCCGCAGCGTGGCGATTTCCTTCTCCCGCGCCTCGGCGTCCGCGCCCCGCATGGGCCGGTCTTCATACTCCACGCCCGCCACGAACGCCTGCATCGCGTAATAATCCTTCGCCGTCACCGGGTCGAACTTGTGGTCGTGACACCGCGCGCAGCCGACGCTCAAACCGAGAAACGTCTGGCTGATGTTGTTCACAATTTCATCGAGCGCATCCTGCCGCGCGAGGCGGATGGAAGGCGCATCCTTGCCAATCTGCCCCGGCAACAGAACCGAGGCGGTGACGAGAAAACCTGTGGCCGCATCCTCGCCCATCGCGTCGCCGACGAACTGCTCCCGGATGAAACGGTCGTAAGGCGTGTCGGCGTTGAAGGCGCGGATGACGTAATCGCGATACGGCCACGCGTTCGGGCGCTCCGTGTTCACCTCGAAGCCGTGCGTGTCCGCGTAACGCACAACATCGAGCCAATGCTGTGCCCACCGCTCGCCATAGCGCGGCGAGGCGAGCAACCGCTCCACGACCGCCACGTAGTCCGGCTGCCGTTGCCGCGTGAACGCCTCGACCTCCTCCGGCGTGGGCGGCAATCCGGTTAGATCGAGCGTCACCCGGCGCAACCACAACGCGGGCCCGGCCGGTGGCGAACGGCGCAGACCATTTTCACCGAGCTTCGCGTCGATGAAGGAATCAATCGTGTGCCGGCCCGCCGGAATGTTGAGTGGCTTGAAACTCCAGTGGTCGCGCTTGTCCGCCAGTTTCACGCGGTCCACACCGTCGGGCCAGACCGCGCCCTCGTTGACCCAACGTGTGAGCGTGTCGATCTCCGCCGCCGACAAACGCCCCTTCGGCGGCATCACCTCATCTTTGTCGCTGGAGGTTATGAATTGGATCAGCGGACTCTCCCTTGCCTTGCCGGGAACGATGTCCGGCGCATGTTTGTCGCCGCCCTTCAACGACATCTCCTTCACGTCGAGCCGCAAACCGGACTTCTGCTTCTTCTCGCCGTGGCACTCGTAGCAGTGCCGCTCAAAAATCGGCCGCACCTCGCGAACGAAGTCCACGGGGGCACCGACCGCCGCCGCCATCCCGGCCAACGGGATCAGCAATAGCGCGGTACTAAAGGCAAGCAAGCTCTTGGTCATTGGTCGGCTTCCGGGACTACTTGGGGAAACTACCAGACTGTCTGGCATATTGGAATCACCCTTCACCAGCGTTTCGGCGAGTGGCGTCAGTCGGGTTTGGCGATCGGTTCTCGTCGAGGGTCACTCACTGCCCGCCGATGGCTGCGGCCCGCCGCCACGGCGATCCATGCAACGAAAGCAGTTCAACGGCCCACGCCCGACCAGCGCCAATCGGTCCGCGACCCACTCCTGGATCATCGTCATCTCCGCGGCTTCCCACGTCCCCAGCCGGCCCTTTGCCGGGGCACCCCGCTCCCCCTTGGCCCTAAAATTCAGACCGTTTCACAGAATTCCCTCAATCACTTCCCCTTCGATAAACGTCAGCCGCTCGTTTCGTCCGAGGTGCGGATACGTCAAGCGCCGCTGATCCAAGCCCAACAAATGCAGGATCGTCGCGTGAATGTCCCGAAAGTGGTGCGGCTCCTCCACGGCACGCAACCCGATCGGATCGGTCGCACCAATCACCCGTCCGCCCTTCACGCCGCCGCCCGCCAGCCACATCGAAAAGCCCAGATTATGATGGTCCCGGCCCTTGCCTGATTCGGCCTCCGGCGACCGCCCAAACTCCCCGCCCCACACCACCAGCGTGCTGTCGAGCAATCCGCGTCGTTTCAAATCCTTCAACAACCCGGCGATCGGCTGATCCGTCTCCGCCGCCTTCCGCAAATGGTTTTCCTCGATGTCACTGTGCGCGTCCCACTGCAATGTTCCCGCACCCCCGCCAGCCACGACCGTCACAAATCGCACACCGTGCTCCACCAACCGCCGCGCCAGCAGGCATCGCCGCCCGTAGTCGTGCGTCCGAGGTCGATCAATGCCGTACAGCTCGCGCGTCTCCGCCGTCTCCTTCGACAGATCCAGCACCGCCGGCGCCTCCGTTTGCATCTTGAACGCCAGATCATACGCATTGATGCGCGCTTCAAATTCCGCATCCTCCCCCGACAGCGCGGCCTGATTCAATTCCCGGATCAGTCGCCACGTCCGTTCCCGCCGCGCCGGCTCGATCCCCGCTGGCAGATTTAAATTCAACACCGGTTGTCCGCCCGGACGGAACATCGTCGGCTGAAACGCCGCCGGGAGGAACCCATGCATAAACATCGGCTGCCCACCCTCCAACGCCCCCGCCGGATCCGGCATCACCACGTAACCCGGCAGCGACTGACTTTCCGAACCCAGGCCATACAGCATCCACGATCCCATGCTCGGAAAACCGGGCACCACGCGCCCCGAGAACAACTCATATTGCGCCGCCGAATGCACCACCGCATCCCCCTGGCACGAGCGGATCACCGCCAACTCGTCCACGCAACCCGCCACCTGCGGGAACAAATCACTCACCTCGATTCCGCTCCGTCCATGTCGCTGAAACGTCCGCCGCGTCCCCAGCAACCGCGCCCCCGCCTTGATGAACTGATACTTCGCCTCCCCAAACTCTTTCGGCCGCGGCTGACCCGACAGCCGGTTAAGCAGAGGCTTCGGATCAAAGGTCTCCAGATGGCTCGGCCCCCCGGCCATGAACAGAAAAATCACTGACCGCGCCTTCGCCGGACGATGCCCCGCCCTCGCCGTCAACGGGTTCACCGCCCCCGCCCGCGCCTGCTCCTCCGCCAGCAATGCGCTCAACGCCAGACCACCAAACCCGCAACACGCGTCGCGCATGAACTCACGTCGCGTGCGCGTCAGCCGGGAATGCGCCGGGGATTCAGGGTACATGCAGAAAGGCATTGAGATTAAACATCGAGAGCGCGAACTCCCGCAACGGCTGGTCACGCAGGAAATCCGCCGCCAGCACCCGCTCCCGTTCCGTCGGTGGCCTCCCCGCCGTCAGCAGGTAAGCACGCTCCACCATCCGGTTCGCGTTCCCGTTCCCCTCGCGTTCCAAACGCCGGGCAAACGCCGCCGCCAGCTCATTGGAAAACCGGCCGTTCATCAACTCCAATGCCTGTGGCGCATGCGTGCTCGCTTCACGCCGCGCGCACGTTGTCTGCAACGCCGGCGCATCAAACGCCTCCATGAACGGCAGGCGCAGATTACGCTTCGCAAACAGGTACAACGAGCGCCGGTCGTGCTCCGCCGCCTCCCGGGTCGGCTGCCACTGCGAAGTCTTGTAGAGCTGTTTTACCAATTCGGCATCCACCGGCACCATTACGCTCGGACCGCCCATCCGCAAATTCAGCCGCCCCGCCACCGCCAGCATCGCATCCCGAATCTCCTCCGCCGACAACCGCCGCCGGTTGAAGCGCCAGAGCAGCCGGTTCTCCGGATCGGCCGCGAGCCTCTCGTCCGATCGCCCCGCCGTCCCGCCGCCTCCGGCCGCCTGCGCATACGCGCTGCTCAACACCAGCATCCGGTGCAGCGGTTTCAGTCGCCACCCGTTCGCAACCAACTCCGATGCCAGCCAGTCCAGCAATTCCGGATGGCTTGGCCGATCCCCATGGAGGCCAAAATCATTCGGCGTTTTGACCAACCCCGCCCCGAAATGATGCTGCCACAACCGGTTCGCGAGGACCCGCGCCGTCAGCGGATTGCGCGCATCCACCAGCCAGCGCGCCAGTTCCGTCCGCGGCCGCGCCACGTTGGCCGCTAGCTCGGCTCTTCCATCCCACACCAGCACCTCCGGCGGCCGGGGCCCCGCAGCTTCGCCCTTGTTTTCCCACACCCCCCGCTTGAGCACGTGGACTGGCGTCCGCTTCTTCGCATCGTTCCACGTGGCCGGGATCGTCGCCGGCGGACCCGGCAGGTTATCCTCCAGGGCGTCGGCCTCCTTCGTCAGACGCTCCCTCTCCCCGGCCGCGGCCGACTTTGCCCGGTTACGCAACGCCGTGATTTGCCCCTGCAACTCCTTCACCTGCCGCTCCCACGCCTGCTTCACCTCCGGTGGCACCAGCGACACGTTGTTCTCCTCTGTCGCCGCGAAATACGCCATCAACCGGTAATAATCCTTCTGCGAAATCGGATCCAACTTGTGGTCGTGACACCGCGCACACCCCACCGTCAGCCCCAGAAACGCCGCGCCCACGATGTCCGTCCGTTCCGTCAGCACCTCGTTCCGGCTCAACGCAATGTCCGGATTCCCCGCGTTGCGCCGCACCGCGCCCAACCGGTGAAAGATCGAGGCCGTAAGAAGCTCGCGGTTCTCCGGATCCAGTTCATCTCCGGCAATTTGCTCCCCAATGAACCGGTCAAACGGCTTGTCCGCGTTCAATGAAGCCACGACATAATCCCGGAACCGCCACGCCTCCGGCAGATGCCGGTCATACTCGAAACCCTCCGACTCCGCATACCGCACCACATCCAGCCAGTGCTGCGCCCACCGCTCCCCGTAACGCTCGCTCGCCAGCAACCGGTCCACCACCGCCGCCCGCGCCCCCGCCGAATCATCCGTCACGAACGCCGTCACCTCCTCCGGCGACGGCGGCAATCCGGTCAGATCAAAATAAACCCGCCGGATCCAATCCCGCGAACTGGCCGGCACCGCCGGTTCCCACCCCCGTGCCTCCAGCCGCGCCAAGATGAACGCATCTACCGGCGACCGCACCCAACCGCCGCTCTTCACCACCGGGATCGCCGGCCTCAATATCGCTTGAAACGCCCAATGCTCCCCCGGCTTCCCGCCCCGTTCCCCACCCAACCCGCCGCCACCCATCACCACCCACCACACCCACACGCAGACGCAACCGGCCCTTGCGGCCCACCCTCGTTGCATTCTGGCTGCCCGGCTCGTCATTGTGCCCACCAAGGACGCCGCCCACGCCGGATGTATTTCAGATCTCCTCCGATTTAACGGCGATCGTGCGCCACAGCTGCCGCCCAACCCGCGGATCAAACCACGTGTTCCCTCCCCGCCCCCGCTCGTGTAAAGTCCCGTCATCTCATGAGCGAAACCAAATACTGGGACCGCACCGATTCCTTCGAAGAAAAACTCCGACTGCTCGAAGCCGCCTGGCGCCGGAAAGATTTTCGGCTCGCCCGTTCCCTCACCCACTCGTTGCGCCAGACCACCCAGCAGGCCCAGGCCGAGGAGGAAAACCCCGGCCCAACGGTGCCCGCGCCTGCCGCCTTCACCGCCGTCGCCGCCCTGCCACCAGCATGGCGTGCTTGGGCCAAAGGCTGGCAGTTCTGCCGCGCCCTGCATCTCGACGAAACCCTCGGCATCACACGCGCGTCCGAGCCGATCGAGGTCTTGCTCAGCTTTCCCACGGAACATGTGACCTCGCTCGCTCGCGAAATCCGGCTTGCCCGCGTCCACGACGGCTCCCTGCGCGAAGTGCCGTGTCAGGTTCACGGCGAAATCCGCCGCGGCAACCAGCGCCTCGCCAAAATTCTCTTTCTGGCGGGCGGCGCCATGCACCAACGCCAAACCTACCTGGTCTTCCACGGCAATCCCGACGCTGAGCTTCCCGCCTATCCGTCCGATCTCGAAACCCGCGGCGAAGGCTTCGCTCTCGACCTCGAAAACGATTTTTACAAGGCCTCGCTCTCCCGGCAGATGGGCCAACTCGAACGCCTCTCCATCAAGCGCGGCTACGGCGTCGAACTGGTCGCCGGCGGCGAGGGACACGGCGAACCCCCCGGCATCGACTGGGCGCACGACTACGCCGCGTCCGGACATTTCCAGAAACTGCGCGTCACCCTCTGGGAAACGTGCCCGGACTACGAAGTCGTGCGCGGTCCCCTCGCCACCATTGTCCGGCGCTGGGGATTTCCCCACTCCCCGATCCACCCGGTCTTTACCCCCAGCCGCCTGCACGTTGATGTCGAATACCGCTTCTACGCCGGCCTCCCCTGGTTTCACAAATCCGGCACCATGCGCGCGCTCAAGGATTTCGAAGCCCCCGCCCTGCGCGACGACGAATGGGTCTTCACCGGCCAGCCTTTCACCGACATCGTCTGGATGGGATCCGACGGCAGGATTCGCACCGGCCCCGTGGACGCGCCGAACCGCGACAGCCTCTGGACCGTCGGCTTCTTCAACCGCGAGAGCAAGGACTCCTTCGTCGCCCTGTTCCTCGAACACCGCGCAGAGGGCCTGCCCGAACTCAAACACAACGCTTCGCCGCAGTTGTTTTATCGTTCCCACGGTCACGTCTGGAGCCGCTACCCGCTCCCGGTGAAAGACGTTCCCGCCGGCGCCGTCCTCCACCAGAAAAACGCCTACGCCGTCCTTCCCTTCACCACCACCGAAGGACCCCGCCTCCTTGAAGAACTCCGTCACCGCCTCGTAAACCCCCTCCTTGTCACTCCGGGCGAACTGCCGCCCGCCAACTCGGCCCGCGAATGCCCGGGACGTCTCGCACGCCCGGGCGAAGCCGGCGACAGCCTCATCCCGAAGGCCGCCCTCTGGGAGGCGCTGCGCGACTGTAAGGACGAGCAATTCTACAACGCCGCCCTCAGCGTCGTCGATCTGGGCCTGGTCTATGACCTCCGCGTCCGCGGCGACGTCGTTCACGTCCTCATGACCATGCCCCACCGTGGCCGTCCGCGCCTCGGCTATTTCGCCTTCGGTTCGGGCGGCAACTCCATGCCCGTCCAGCAACGTTTGTTGCAGGTGCCAGGCGTCCGCAAAGTCGTCATCGAACAAACGTGGGAACCGGCCTGGAATTCCAACCGCCTCACCGCCGAAGGCCGCCGCAAACTCGGCCTCAACTCCTAGCTCATCGAGGCCCGCAGGCTTCTGGCGCGCGGTTTCCGGCGTCCTGTCGGAAACTTCGTCCTCTCATCCATTCGCCACCAAACGGAGCAGAGTTCGATGGGGGCACGCCGTCGTCTCCGACTCGAACACGACGACAGCCGACACGAGTGCGCTCTACATCCAACCGCATTGTTCCACCTCGGCGCTCCCCCGGCCCGCGGACATCCGAGCCCGTTATTATGGCAGCGCAAACGCCACGTAAGCATCACCGCTTTTCGTCCCGATCTTTCCTCCTCCGCAAGCGATCACCACATACTGGCGACCGTTCACCGAATACGTCGCCGGGGTCGCATAACCCGCCGCCGGCAGCTTCGCCTTCCACAATTCCCGCCCCGTGCGGCGGTCGAACGCCCGAAAATATTCGTCCCGACTCGCCGCGATGAACACCAACCCGCCCGCCGTCACCACCGGTCCCCCGTAATTCTCGGTCCCCGTCGGCGGCACCCCCTTCGCCGTCAGCGCCGGCCATTCGCCCAGCGGCACACGCCACCGGTATTCCCCGGTGTTCAAGTCGATCGCATTCAAGGTGCCCCACGGTGGCTTTACCGCCGGATAACCATTGGTGTCCAACCACCGGTGATACCCTGTGCTCGTGTAAGGAATCGTGCCCAGCGCATCCGCCCCGCCTGCCTCCTCCTTCCGCCCCGCTTCCCGCACCTCCGCCACCGCCGGCACGCCCAGCAAATGATCCGTCACCAATTGCCGCTGCCGCTCCGACAGAAATCCAAACGACGGCATCACCCCCTTGCCCGTGTTCAACAACGCCAGCACATCCGCCCGCTTCAGCCGCTGCTCCACCCCCGCCAGAGACGGCACGTTCTGCGCCTTGTTGCCCAACCGGTCCAGGCCATGACACGCCGCGCAAATCTGGTTGAAAATGGCCTCGCCCGTCGCCAGCGGTTCGCTTCCCGCCCGCTTGGTTTCCACCATCGTCAAAATCCACGGCATCTCGTTCGCATTCACATACAGCACCCCGTCGGGATCCGTCGCCGCCCCGCCCCACTCCGCCCCGCCATCGAATCCGGGAAATATGATCGTCCCCTCACGACTTGGCGGCTGAAACGGCGCATGCGGACGAATCCTGCTGAACCGATCCAACACCTGCCGGTGCGATTCCGGCGATACATCCGTGATCTCGTTGTGCGTGAAAAGCTGGCGCGCGAACGGCTCGGGCTTCACCGGCAACGGTTGCGTCGGCCACGCCGATTCACCCTGCAAATCCGATCGCGGCACCGGCACCTCCCGAATTGGGAACAGCGGCTCCCCGTTTTCCCGGTTGAACACAAACACATGGCCCGACTTCGTCACCTGCGCCACCGCATCCACCCGCCGCCCCGCATGCGTCACCGTGAGCAAATTCGGCGGCGCCGGCAGATCGCGGTCCCACAAGTCGTGCCGCACAATCTGCTGATGCCACACCCGCCGGCCCGTCCGGGCGTCCAGCGCAATCAGGCAGTTGGCGAACAAGTTTTGTCCGATCCGGTTGCCGCCCCAAAAATCAAACGCTGCCGATCCCGTCGGGCAAAAGACCAACCCTCGCGCCTCATCCAGCGCAAACCCCGTCCACACATTCACCCCGCCGACATACTGATAAGCCTGCGGCGGCCACGTCTCGTATCCCGGCTCGCCCGGTTGCGGAATTGTGTTGAACCGCCAGACCATCTTTCCCGTGCGGATGTCATACGCCCGGATGTGTCCCGGAGCCGCCGGCGCCGGACCTTCGCCCAACCGCATTCCCATGATCAACCGGTCACCAAAGACAATTCCCGGCGTCGTTGAATTGAGCGACAGCTTGCTCACGTCCCGCCCCAGATCCCGCTTCAAATCCACCGATCCGCCCTCGCCAAACGTCGCAATCCGCCGACCCGTTCGCGCCTCGAGCGCATGCAGGTAACGATCGTTCCCGTAAAGAATTCTCCGATCCGACCCCTCTTCCCAGAACACCAGACCCCGGTTCACCCCGCCCTTGGACAGGCCCGGCACCGCCCCCGGATCAAACCGCCATATCTCCCGCCCCGAACCCGCCTCAATCGCAAACGCCTGCAAATCCGGCGTCGTCCCATACAACACGCCGTCAATGATCAGCGGATTGCACTGAATCTGCGATCGATTGTTCGTGGATGCCCCGCCCGCATGAAACGTCCACGCCACCTGCAAGCCACCCACATTCCCCGTGTGAATCTGGCTCAACGCCGAAAAATGACTGCTCGCCTTGTCCCCCAGGTAAACGCTCCAGTTCACCTCCCCCGCCTGCGCGATTGCCGCCCCCAGAAGAAATCCCACGATCACAATGATGTTCATAAATCTCACCCGCACCGTCGCGGCCCCGACGCCTGTACCCTTCCCATCACGGGTTCCACCGTCAGTAGTTTGCATTCAAACGAGTGTCGCGTAAAAACCCCGCACTCTGGTCGAGCATCACCCGATTGCGCCCACCCAGATGGGCCGCGCGTCCCGCCAGCGC
>CAZUUP010000026.1:0-20415 GCA_964623105.1 uncultured Akkermansia sp. | reverse complement strand
CGGGCTATCTCGTCGGAAATCTGGCGGGCTTTTTCAGGGGAGTCGGGCTTGGCAGCGGGGTCGGCGACGATGGCGGGAACGCGCGGCGGCGGGGATTGGAGTTCGGCGGCGCGGGCGGGGTGGGCGACTTTCAGGTAAGCGCTGAGAACGAGGGCGCAGGCCAGAGTCTTTGGAAAATTCATAAGGTGGCTTTAGTAAAGGAATTGGGGGCGGCAATCAACTAGTTTTGAAGGGCGGACGGGCGCGGCGGGTGACGGCGAGAAGGGACCTTGACGGTGCGGTGGCGGGTCCGCAATATTCCGCGAATTCAGCCGCCGGGCGGAGGGTCGCCGTGGGTGGTCAGAGTATTCCCTGCAAACATGAAGCTTTATTTCTGGCGCCGTTTGATCGTGGCTGGTCTGGTCGTGGTGGCTTTGCTGGTGTGCGGGCCGCAGTTTGGGGCGGCGCCGGGACAGCCGGCGGCGGGGACGGCGGTGAACTGGGCGACCAAGACGATGGACGAAATCCGGCTGGGGGCGGAGCGGGGTGATCCGGTGGCGCAGCGGGTGTTGGGCAATGCGTATCTGACGGGGCAGGGGATGCAGCAGAATCTGGCGCTGGCGGTGCAGTGGTTCCGCAAGGCGGCGGAGCAGCGGGATTCCTTGTCGCAGTTTGCGATGGGGATGTTGCACGACGAGGGCAAGGGTGTGCCGCAGGACCGGAAGGAGGCGGCGCGGTGGTTTCAAATGGCGGCGGAGCAGGGTTTGCCGGAGGCACAGTATAATCTGGGGGTGTGTTATGCGGAGGGAGAGGGAGTGCCGCGGAGCGATGTGGAGGCGGTGAAGTGGTTCCGCAAGGCGGCGGAGCAGCGGGACGTGCAGGCGCAGGCGTATCTGGGCCTGGCGTTGCGGGAGGGCAAGGGGGTGCAGAAGAATTCGGAGGAGGCGGTGACGTGGCTGCGGCGGGCGGCGTATCAGGGGGACATGGTCGCGCAGTTTTTCCTCGGAATGATGCATCGGGATGGGGACGGGGTGGCGAAGGATTTGGCGGATGCGGTGAAGTGGGTGCGGCGGGCGGCGGAGGGAGGTTACGCGGAGGCGCAGTATTTCTTGGGGACGGCGTATTTCAGCGGGGAAGGAGTGGAGAAGGATCCGGCGTCGGCGGTCCAGTGGTTTCAGAAGGCGGCGACGGCGGGGCATCCGCGGGCGATGTCGGCGCTGGGGCAGGCTTATGGCAAGGGCGAGGGGGTGAAGGAGGATGCGGCGGAGGCTTTGAAGTGGTATCGGCAGGCGGCGGAGAAGGGCGACGCCAGTGCGCAGTATCAGTTGGGGTTGGCGTATCAAAGCGCCCGCGGAGTGGCGGCGAATCCGCAGGAGGCGCAGAAGTGGTTGGTGAAGGCGGCGGAGCAGGGGCATCCGCAGGCGCGGGCGATGGTAGGGGGTGCGGCCCCGGTGGTGACCAAACCGGTGGCGGGGGTTTCGAACAACATGGTGAAGGCGTTTCCGCCACCGCCCGGGGTGAAGGAGGCGCGGCCGCCGGAGGCGACGGCGTCGGTGGGTGAGTTTCCTCCCCCGCCGACGACGGCAGCGACGGGAGCGGGGAACCCGGTGCCGAAGCCGAATCCGGCGACGACGCCTCCGGTGGCGGCGGTGAAACCGGAAGCGAGCGAGAGATCCGAGCGGCCGGGCGACCGAATTGCGGGGGACGCCCGCCGGCAGGTGGGCGAGCGGGCGGAGAATTTGCCGGCGCTGTTGATGATGATGGCGCTGGGGATGGGTGTGATCGCGGTGACGTGTGTGGGGGCGGTGATTTTCCTGCGGGGCAAGGTGGCCAGTTTGGGGCAGGAGTTGCAGGAGACAAAGTTTGAGATGGTGAAGGCGAATGTGAGCCTGGCGACGATTTTGCGAACGGTGGAGGAATTGTCGGTCGAGTCGAAGCTGCATTCGCCGGAGACGATTGAGCGGGCGGGTGGGGCGGCGGCACCGCGGACGGCGGAGCCGGTGTCGTTCCGGCCGCAGCGGAATCGGCCTGCGCTCTGAGCCGTAAATGTTCGGTCGAACCGGTTCTTTTGGACCGCCGAGACACGATGGACGCGGAGGAAAACCGGGTTCTTGCTGGGCGTTGATGCCTTGCTGACGGGTGCCTTCCGGTACACAGGTGTCCCCAGTTCTTCTGTATTCGACCTCGCTGAAAAGTGTTCGCTCGGCGCGAGGATTTGCCGCCGCGGGTCGCCGACCGAGGACTGAAGGATTGTCGTCCACGCTTTGTTTTTGTCCTTCCGGGACGGGGGGTTGGTGTTTCCATTCGTGGGGCGTACGCAGCGTGCGCAGAACGGGGGGGCGTTGGAAAATTTAAGCGTTCCGCTTCGATTCCACCCGCTGCGCCCGAGGCCGGTCGCGCCCCGCAACGGCAATTGTGCAGCGCGGGTTTGTGTCAAAGGTGAGGACTGACCCCTGCGCCGGGCGGACCCCTGCGCCGGGCGGTTCTCCCTCACCCTGACCCTCTCCCGCTGGGAGAGGGGAGGGGGCGCGCGGGTGGGGTGCGGCTGGATTGGAAGTTTAGCGGAGGCGGTTGAAGACTTTGCCGGGGAGTTGTTTGATCAGGCGCTTCATTTCGAGGCTGAGGAGGGCGACGGAGACGGCGCTGGTGGGGAGGGCGCTGCGGCGGATGACTTCGTCGATGGAGGAATCGTCGTTGGGCGGGATGGAGTCGTAAACTTTCTGCTCGTTTTCGGAGAGGGTGAGGGCGGGGAGGACGCCGGTGTCGGCGGGGCTGGCGGGGCGGTTGGAGGCGGGGAAGAGGTATTCGAATTCGCTGAGGATGTCCTCGGCGCTTTCGCAGAGTTTGGCGCCTTTCTTGATGAGTTCGTGGCAGCCTTTGCTGCGGGGGGAATCGATGCGGCCGGGGACGGCGAAGACCTGGCGGCCGTTTTCGACGGCCATGTTGGCGGTGATGAGGGCGCCGCTGGTGAGGTTGGCTTCGACGACGACGGTGCCAAGGGACATGCCGGCGACGATGCGGTTGCGGATGGGGAAGCTTTGTTTGTCGGCGGGACGGTTGAAGGGAAACTGGGTGATGACGGCGCCGGTGGCGGCGATGCGTTCGAAGAGTTCGGCGTTTTCGGGCGGGAAGACGAGGTTGATGCCGGTGCCGAGGACGGCGATGGTGCGGCCCTTGGCGGCGAGGGTGCCCTGATGGGCGGCGGTGTCGATGCCGCGGGCGCCGCCGCTGGTGACGGTGACGCCGACGTAGGCGAGTTGATAGGCGAAGCGGCGGGCGGTTTCGAGGCCGTAGCTGGTGACCTGCCGGGAGCCGACGATGGCGACGGGGTTTTTGTCGCGGTCGGTGAGGGTGCCTTTGACGTAGAGGACGATGGGCGGGTCGTAGATCTGGCGGAGGAGTTCGGGGTATTCGGAGTCGTCGGGGATGACGATGTGGCAGCCGTATTCGCGGATGCGCTGGAGTTCGCCCGAGAGGTCCACGGTGGATTCCCAGCCGGCGATGCGTTCGGCGGTGTCCTCGCCAATGCCGCGAACCTGGAGGAGTTGCGGCTTGGAGGCGCGGAGGATGGCGGGGGCGTCGCCGAAGTGTTCGAGCAACTGGCGTACGCGCACAGGGCCGACGCCCTCGATCATGTTGAGCGCGACAAAGGCTTCGCGGGGATCCATGCCGGGGTTTGTGGTGGCGTGGGCGGTGGCGGGGTCAGACTTTGGGTTCCCAGCCAGGGCGGTATTCGCGGCCCCATAGCTTTTCGGCGGCGGGATCGTTGAGGATGTGGCCGTTTTTGGGATCGATGTCGAGGGTATGGCCGGTGCGGTAGGCGATGTTGCCGAGATGGCACATGAGGGAGCCTTTCTGGACGTCGGCGATGTCGGAGTTGAGCTTTTTGTCCTCGCGGATGGCGTCGGCAAAATTTTGGAAGTGGGGGACGTCGCTGGCGGGCGCGGATTTCTTCTCCTTGTCGATGGGTTTGCCGTTGAGGTCGTAAATGGTGTACTCGTTGCCGCCGCCCATGGTCATGGAGCCTTTGTCGCCGTAGAAGGAGACGAAGGGGAGGTTTTCGCCTTTGCGAGGATTGCAACTGCTCACGTCCCACGAGATGCCGCAGTGACCGAAGTCGAAGACGGTGGAGCCGGTGTCGGGGGTTTCCTGGTCGTCATCGTGGTGGTAGCGGCCGCCGACAAAGCTGACGCGGCGGGGGTAATCGACGCCGAGGCCCCAGCGGCAGACGTCGAGGGCGTGGATGCCGTTGTTGGCGAGTTCGCCGCCGCCGTAGTGCCAGTGCCAGTGCCAGTTGTAGTGGAGGAGGTTGTCTTTGAAGGGGCGTTCGGGCGCGGGGCCCTGCCAGAGTTGCCAGTTGAGCCATTCGGGGACGGGAGCGGGTTTACCTTTGTTGATCGAGGGGCGGCCGCCGTTGTAGTAGCTGCGGGAGTAGCGGAGGGTGCCGATGTCGCCGGCGCGGAGGCGCTGGATGCCTTCGATGACGAGGGGGTAGCTGCGGCGCTGGTTGCCCATCTGGACCTTGCGTTTGTATTTGGCGGCGGCGGCGACGATGAGTTCGGCTTCGCGGCAGTTGTGGCTGCCGGGTTTTTCGACGTACACGTGCTTGCCGGCCTGCATGGCGAGGATGGCGGCGGGGGTGTGCCAGAAGTTGGGGGCGGCGATGGAGATGACGTCCACGGACTTGTCGTCGAGCATGCGGCGGAAGTCGTCCACGGACTTGGTGGCGGGATGTTGCAGTTGGCGGGAGGTGGCGGTGTCGGTGACGCGTTTGGCGCCGCTGGCGGCGCGGCGGGTGTCCACGTCGCAAACGTAGCCGATCTCGACGCCCTTGACGGCGAGGTGGCCGGCGATGTGGGCCATGCCGCGGGAGAGGCCCATGACGCCGGCGACGATGCGGTTGCCGGGACTGTCCTGGCCGCGGACGGCGGGGAGGATGCTGAAGGTGGTGACGGCCGCGGTGGCGGTGGCGGAGCGGGAGACGAACTGGCGGCGGTTGAGGTGGGTTTTCATGACGGCTGCGTGGCTGGGTTGATGGTTGAGACGGACTCTTTGGAACAAACGGGAGGGGTTTAAACAAGCGGAAACTGCGTCGTCGTTGCGGTGCATCGGCGGAAATGCGCTTGAGTGGGGGGCGGGAGTCTGTTTGGTTGGCGCTCCGCATCCGCGGTGGTTTCGACCGGGGGCGGGGAAAAATTGAATTGAACATGACAGCTTACGAAAAATTGCAGGGCACACTCCGGGCCGGGCCGAAGCAGTGGCTGGTGACAGGGGCGGCCGGGTTCATCGGGTCCAATCTGGTCGAGGCTTTGCTCAAGCTGGATCAGCGCGTGGTGGGGCTGGATAATTTTGCGACGGGCAAGCGGGCGAATCTCGAGGAGGTGCGGCGGCTGGTGTCGCCGGAGCAGTGGCGGCGGTTTCAGTTTATCAAGGGGGACATTCGCAAACTGGCGGATTGTCAGCGGGCCTGCGCGGGGGCGGATTATGTGCTGCATCAGGGGGCGCTGGGGTCGGTGCCGCGGTCGATCGCGGAGCCGTTGAACAGTCATGAGAGCAATGTGAACGGCACGTTGAACATGTTGCTGGCGGCGCGGGAGCAGAAGGTGCGGACGTTTGTGTACGCCTCGAGCAGTTCGGTGTACGGGGATCATCCGAAGCTGCCGAAGATCGAGGGGGTCGAGGGAAAATTGCTGTCACCGTATGCGGCGACGAAGGCGATCAACGAGGTGTATGCGGACGTGTTTGGGCGGGTGTATGGACTCCCGTGCGTGGGGTTGCGGTATTTCAATGTGTTCGGACCGCGGCAGGATCCCGAGGGGGCGTATGCGGCGGTGATTCCGAAGTGGCTGGCGGCATTGCTTCAGGGCGAGCTGGTGCGGATCAATGGGGATGGCAAGACGAGCCGGGATTTCTGCTACGTGGCCAACGTGGTGCAGGCGAATCTGCTGGCGGCGACAGCGACGAAACCGGGCGCGCTGAACACGGTGTACAACATTGCGGTCGGGGCGCGGACGACGTTGAACGAGTTGTTTGAGCTGCTGGTGGACGGGTTGAATCCGGAGGGCGCGGCGGGGAAGCGGCCGAAGCCGGTGTATTCGGATTTCCGTGCCGGGGATGTGCGGCATTCGCACGCGGACATCAGCCGGGCGCGGCGACTGCTAGGGTACCGGCCGACGCATCGGATCGACCAGGGCTTGCGCGAGGCGATGGTGTGGTATCGGGCGAATGTGGGGTGAGGTGAGCTGCGCCAGGATGCCTGCGAGTCTTTGGTTCACCTGTGGCGATGAAAACGCGGATATGGTGGAGGGCCCGCCGGGATTTAGGTTGGCTGGTGCTTGCCTGCCTGTGCTGGGTGGCCGGGCAGCACCCGGCGCGGGCGGACTATGCCGATTTGATCCGCCGCTTCGAGGGGATGCGGACCAACTCCGTGTGGCCGGTGCAGGGGAGCGGCTTTGATGACATCGAGGAAACCTTTGGCCCGCGCCGGCAGCCGTCGAACAACGGGGCCTACGACTGGCATCGCGGCATTGATATCGACGGAGCCCGCGGTCGCTGGATCGTGGCGGCCCGGGCGGGGGTGTTGGAAAAATACACCTACTCGACCAGCGGAGGTTATACGGTGGTGCTGCGGCATGCCTTTGATCCGCCGGTGAACTACGGGGGACGCACGCTGTCGTCGTTTTACACTTGGTATCTGCATCTGGAGGATTCGCAGGTACCACAATGGGTCAAGGATGCCGGGACGAACGGCCTGCATCCGGCGGTCGCCGCGGGGGAGGTGATCGGCTACATGGGCAACTCCGGGCAGGGTCCCGGCGGGGCGTATGCGATTCATCTGCATTTTGAGCTGCGGGTTGGGACACAGAGTTCCCTGGAGTTCCAGTTGCAGAACTTTGCGACCAACAGCTCGTCCTTTTATGGCTTTGATCCGCACATGCATCCGCTGCTGCTGTATCCGCCGCTGCCGGTGCGCCCGGTCATCAGCCAGACCCAGCCGCCCTCCGCCACGAATGACGCGCGTTACCTGCTGGTGGGACCCAGTGACGACAATCCGAATCTCAACCGGGTCGAGGTGCGCGTCATCGACCGGTTGACCGGCGGGGTGGTTCGGACGCACGTGCTGGACTTGAACCAGCGGATCGGGTTCGACGCGTCCAGCACCGCGGCGTTGGACACCCAGGATCTCACGCGGCCTTATTTTGCCCCGTTGTATTTCACCGACGCGCAGACCGACTATCAAACCGAATTGGTGGTGCCGACGGTATTTCTTGCGCCTTTGGACCTGGAGCGTCACTCCGTGCATGTGATGGTCGCGGATATCTGGGGCAAAACCGCGGAACATCCCGCGCCGCCGGTCCTGCGGCGTGATCCGGGTCCGGGACCGTTGCAACTGGCATGGCCGGTGGAGCATTGGGGCTTTCAGTTGGAGCGTTCGGACACGGTGAACCCGGGAGCGGCGTGGAGCCCGGTGGGGGGAGCGCCGGCGGTCGAGAATGGCCTTTTTCGGCAGAGTTTCCCCCTGGACGGCGGGTCTGGCTTCCTCCGGCTCAGGCGACCTTGAGAGCGGGCGGGAGGATTTTGGGTCCGCATGGCAGACGGCGTCGGGTGGCTTGGAAGGGGTGGAGGAATCGGGCGTGACCGCGGGGCGACATTCTGGTAGCAACCTGACGTGCCGAATCCCGACAAACTGACCGAATTCACAGGCTGGTGCCAGTCCCACATCACAGGCGATGAAAAGGGGCAGGCGCAGATCTTTCTTGATCGGCTGTTTCAAGCCTTTGGCCAGCCGGGGTGTCTTGATGTGGGCGGGGCTACGGAGTTCCGGATTCGCAAAGACAAGGAGGATGGCGGAGGCACGGCGTTCGCAGACTATGTCTGGAAGCCCATTGTGCTGGTGGAGATGAAAAGGCGCGGCACGGATTTGCAGAAGCATTACCGGCAAGCTTTCGACTACTGGACACATCTAGTGCCCAACCGCCCGCGCTACGTCGTGCTTTGCAACTTCGACGAGTTCCGCGTCTATGATTTCGACACGGACTTGGAAATGCCCAAGGACACGGTCGCGCTGAAAGACCTGCCGTTGCGGTGGGGGCCGCTGGCGTTTATCGCGCCCGGTTCGCCCAGACCCACGTTTGAGAACGACCGGGAAAAAGTCACGCGCGGGGCGGCGGATTGTCTCGCCAAGTGTTTCCGCCAGCTTGTCGAGCGCGGCGTGCCGCGCGGAACCGCCCAGCGCTTCATCCTGCAAATGCTCGTCGCGCTCTTTGCCGAGGACATTGACCTGCTGCCCAAGTATTTCGTCACGCAAATCCTCGAAGATTGCAGCACGCCCGCCAGCGCCTACGACCTCATCGGCGGCCTGTTCGAGGCCATGAACACCAACCCGCCCAAATCGGGCGGGCGCTTCAAGGGGGTGCGCTATTTCAACGGTGGTTTGTTCCGTGAACCGGCCCGGTTGGAGATTCATGATCAGGAACTGGTGCTGCTCCGCAAAGCCGCCAAGTTTGACTGGTCCAAGGTGCAGCCGGAAGTTTTTGGAACGCTCTTTCAGCACTCGATGGACGATGACGAGCGTCACGCGTTTGGTGCGCATTTCACCCACCCGTCCGACATCATGAAGATTGTCGGGCCAACCATCGTTGAGCCGTGGCGGGAGCAGATTGAGGGTGCCAAGACGCTCAAGCGCCTCCGGGAACTGGAGGAGCGGATGCGCCGGTTTATCGTGCTCGATCCCGCGTGCGGTTCGGGCAACTTCCTCTACATTGCGTACCGCGAGTTGAAGCGATTGGAAGCCCGGTTGTACGAGCGTCTGGCCGAGTTGTCCAAGGAGATCGACCCGCGCACCCGCTATTTCGGCTTTGTGACGGCGCAGAATTTCTACGGCCTCGACATCCTGCCCTTCGCCGTCGAGATCGCCAAAGTCACGATGATGATTGCGCGCAAGCTGGCGATTGACGAACTGCACATCACCGAACAACCGCTCCCGCTCGACAACCTCGACCAGAATTTCATCGCCGCCGACGCGCTGCTCACGCCCGAGGGTTTGCCCGCGCAATGGCCCAAGGCCGACGTCATCATCGGCAACCCGCCGTTTCTCGGCGCGAAACTGCTCAAGCCCGAACGCGGGCCGGACTACGTGAACACCTTGCGCCGCGCCTACGCCGAAGTGCCGGGCATGGCCGACTACTGCGTTTATTGGATTCGCAAAGCGCACGACCATCTGCCGCCCTGCACCGCCGCCGATCCCGTGGCAGGCCGCGCGGGACTCGTCGGCACGCAGAACATCCGCAACAACCAGTCCCGCGTGGGCGGACTCGATTACGTGGTGAAGACCGGCACGATTGTGGAAGCCGTGGAGAACCAACCGTGGTCGGGTGAAGCCAAAGTCCACGTCTCAATCGCCAACTGGGTGAAAACGCAGGAAGCCGCGCTGTTGCCCAAGAAACGCAATCTTTGGTTCAAAGTCGAACCATCAGCCGTCGCAAAGAAACTTCGCCAGCGCGGCAGTGGCCCGGCAGCCAAGGAATACGAACTCGATGTCCGCGAGTGCGATCAAATCAACTCCGCATTGTCACACGGGACGGACGTGAGCGGCGCGAAGACGCTGAAGTGTAATCTCGAACCTCCGCTCTCCTTCAATGGCCAGATGCTCGGTCACGAGAGTTTTCTGCTGACGGCGGAGCAAAGAGCAAAAATAGTTTCGTCAGATCCGGCATCCGAAGAAGTAATTTTTCCCTACCTCAACGGAGAAGAAATGCTGACCGGCGGCACTCCAGATCGCTTTGTGTTGGACTTCGAGACGAGAAACCAGCTTGAAGCGGCTGTGTATCACAGTGCCTTCGAGTGGGTGAAAACTTACGTTCTGCCAGACCGCGAACGCAAAGCGAAGGAAGGTGCGGACAAGGACGGCAAGATGCGATCACACCACAAAACATTTTTTGCGCGTTGGTGGCTGCTTTCCTTTGGTCGCCCTGAGCTTGTTTCGCTCATCAAAAAGTTACCGCGCTATCTGGTCATTTCGTTGGTTAGCAAGCGGCCCATTTTTGTTTTTGTCAGTTCAGAAATCCGTCCAAGCAACCTGCTTCAAACTTTCGTGCTAGCCGATGATTACAGCTTTGGTGTGCTTTCTTCTGATGTGCATTGGCTATGGTTTCAGACGACGTGTTCCAAGTTGAAATCTGATTATCGGTTCGGCGAAGCCGTTTGGAATACATTCCCGTGGCCGCAGGCGGCGACGGTGAAGCAGATTGACGCCGTGGCGGCGGCGGCGCGAGAGGTGCGCCGCGTGCGCGCCGGGACATTGCCGAAACTGAAGGGCGGCCTGCGTGCGCTCTATCGCACCCTCGAATTGCCCGGCGCGAATCCGCTCAAGGACGCCCATGCCGCACTCGACACCGCCGTCCTCGCCGCCTACGGCTTCAGCGCGAAGAAAGATTTGCTCGCCCAGCTCCTCGCCCTCAATCAAGCAGTCGCCGCGAAGATCGAGAAGGGCGAACCCGTCACGGCCCCCGGCGTGCCGAAGCATTATCCCGACCCGGAGAAACTGGTGACGGAGGATTGCATCCGGCCTGACAGTTTAGATCGTATCTCCACCTACGCCGACCCGCCACCGAACCCAACGCACCCGAGCTTGACGCCGGAAAAAAGCTATGGCGATTCAGCCCATTATTATTCGGGGAAGGAAGAAGGACCGCCGTATCGAACCGAGAAATAGAATGGGGTGGACCCTGATTGACCGTCCGGCACCCAGCCACCGGCCCGCACTATGGGATTAACTATTGGATACACCTTGTCCGGCCGCCAGCAATTGACGCTGTCGCGGGTGCGGCGCTTGGTTTCGGAATTGCGGAAGCAAGCCGTGGCACTGGACTTTGAACATGTCGGCAGGCTGTTCCAGCCCAGACCGGAACATGCAAACATTTACTGGAAACCGCCGGGAGCCAGACGGTTTAGCGACCTAGTCTGGGCGAGCGAAGGCTGGATCTTCCGGGCCACGCCGGGCGATGGTTCGGAGAGTGTGATGATGGGCCTGTGCCGTTTCGCGGGCCGCGGGGGGTGGTGGTTGGAAAGTTTCTGCAAAACCCAATACGCCTCGCGCCACGGCTGGGACCATTTTCTCAAATGCCATTGCGCCGTCATTCGACTGCTGGAGGCGGCGCAACATTTCGGACTGAACGTGAAGGTGGAGGACGAGGGCGGACTTTGGGAAACCGGGTCGTTTGCTGTGTTGCGCAGAAACCTGGCGGAGTATGACCAGAGTATCGCGGCAGTTGGCGGTGCGTTGAAGGACGCCGCCGCATCTGCGGGCCAAGCGATGCAGGCCCCAGTTTTCGACCATCCGCAGTTCGAGCATCTGGAAGCCAGGGGCTTGGCCGCGCATGGTAGGAAGGTCGGGCAGGTCGTCGAAGTTGTGAAACAATTGGTCCGATGACCAAAGCATTTTCCACACTCGCTTGTGCCCCGGAATGGTCCGGCGCGAATCCGTTGAAGGACGCCGACGCCTTGCGCGCCGAATCCACCCGGACCCTCGAACCCACCCTCGCTCTCGCCGCCAAAACCTTGAAGCTGGAATGCGCCCTCAGCGACCTCGTGGACCAGGCCTACGGCCTTACCCCGGAGGAATTTAAACTGACTTGGCAAACCGCCCCGCCCCGCATGCCCATCCCGCCCCCCCGCATTATGAAACTCGCCAACTCCTTGCTCTTCAGCAAAATGCCGCCGCGAAGATTGAAAACGGATCATCCGTCACCGCTCCCGGCTTGCCGCCGAATAATCCCGACGCGAAGCAGTCGGTGACGGAGGATTGCATTCGACCCGCCCAAATATGAACGATTCGCCTGTGAACCCGCCCGATTACCCAACGCCCGTGAATCAGTTGCTGAGTCTGGGGCAGCCAAAGGGTCATGACCTCACTTTGGATTATGCCACCCTCGGTATCCTGTCGGCACATGTTCCGGAACTGCTCCGCATGGTCGCGGACGGCGGACTCCACAACGCGTCCGGGAAAAGCACGCTGGTTTGGGCGCCGGTGCATGCCTGGCGCGCCCTGGCACAACTCAAGGCGGAAGCTGCCATCGAACCGTTGCTGGGCTTGCTCCAGCGGATTGATGAACACGACGACGACTGGGTGAACAGCGAAGTGCCGCGGGTGTTGGGCGAACTCGGTCCCGCCGCGCTGGAACCGGTGACGGCCTATCTGGCAGACCCGGCCCACGACGAATGGGCGCGGGTGGCTGCGGCCACGGCTCTGGCACAGATCGGAGTGCGGCACGGTGAATCGCGGTGCGAATGCGTGGCCCGCTTGAGTGCGCAGTTGGAGAAGTTTGCGGCGCAGTCTGAGATGTTGAATGCCTTTCTGGTGTCGTCGTTGCTGGATCTCAAGGCGGTCGAATCGCTGCCGGTCATGGCCCGCGCCTTTGCCGCCGGCCGGGTGGATGAGTCGGTCGCAGGCGATTACGAAGATGTGGAGATCGAGTTGGGGCAGAAAGCAAGGCGCGAGCATGCGCCCAGGCCGGATGAGTTCTTTGGCGGGGGCGGCGAGCTGCCCGCTTACGTGCGAAGCGATCAAATTGTGGACCGGATTCCGAAAATCGAGCGCAGCGTGGAGAGCACGACGCCTTACCGGAATCCAGGAAAGACCGGGAGGAATGATCCTTGTCCCTGCGGCAGCGGGAAGAAATTCAAGAAGTGTTGCGGCAGTGGGTAGCGGGCAGCCCGGGGGCGGGAGGGGGCGGGGCGGGAGAATCCACGGCGGATTTCCCGGGGGGATTTAGTTGAAAGAAGGTTGAAAGAATTTTTGGGCGTCGGCGTCGCATGAAACGACTTTTGCCATGCTAACTTTTTACTCGAAGTCGGGCGCGCGTTTTTGTGACGGGGTGTCGCGGCGCAGTTTTTTGCGGGTGGGCGCGCTGGGGATGGGCGGGCTGGCATTGCCGCAGTTGCTCAAGGCCGAGGCGGCGGCGGGCATCCGCAAATCGCACAAGGCGATCATCATGATTTACCTGCCGGGCGGGCCGCCGCATCAGGACATGTATGATCTGAAGAATGATGCGCCGCGGGAGATTCGGGGGCCGTTCCGGGAGATGGCGACGAAGGTGCCGGGGATTCGCATTTGCGAGCATCTGCCGCGGATCGCGGGGATGATGGACAAGCTGGTGCCGATCCGGTCGATCGTGGGGGCGGAGGGCGGGCATGACAATTTCCAGTGTTTCACGGGGCGGCCGACGCGGAACCAGCCGCCGGGTGGCTGGCCGATGTTTGGGTCGGTGATCTCGAAGTTGCAGGGGCCGGCGGACCGGGCGATGCCGGCGTTTGTGGGGCTGGAGAACCGGACGAAGCATCGTCCATATAATATGGCGGGGCCGGGTTTTCTCGGGGTGTCGCACCGGTCGTTTCAGCCGGACGGGGAGGGCAAGGCGGATTTGACGCTGGGGGAAATCACGACGGAGCGGCTGGAGGACCGGCGGGGTTTGCTGGCGGGGTTTGACCGGTTCCGGCGGGATGTGGATGGGAGCGGGTTGATGGAGGGGTTGGATTCGTTCACGCAGCAGGCGTTTGGCGTGCTGACGTCGAGCCGGCTGGCGGAGGCGCTGGATTACCGGAAGGAACCGGCGAAGACGATCGAGCGGTACGGCAAGGGTGATCCGGCGATCCGGGGTGATGCGTCGCCGCGGATCAATGAGCATTTCCTGATGGCACGGCGGCTGGTGGAGGCGGGGGCGCGGGCGGTGACGGTGTCGTTTGGCTTCTGGGATTATCACGGGAGCAATCACAAGATCGCGTTGCAGGATTTCCCGATGTTCGATCAGGCGGTGACGGCGTTGGTGCAGGATTTGCATGATCGCGGCATGGACCAGGATGTGTCGGTGGTGGTGTGGGGTGAGTTTGGGCGGACGCCGTCGATCAACAAGGATGCCGGGCGTGATCACTGGCCGCGGGTGTCGTGCGCGTTGCTGGCGGGTGGCGGGATGAAGACGGGGCAGGTGATTGGCGCGACGGACCGGTTGGGCGGCGAGGCGACGGAGCGGCCGGTGCGGTTCGGGGATGTGTTCGCGACGTTGTATCACAATCTGGGGCTGGACGCGGTGAATGCGACGGTGACGGATTTGACCGGGCGTCCGCAGTATATTGTGGAGCCGGGTTGCGAGGTGATGCGGGAGTTGATCTAGGGATATGCTGAAGATATTTGGACCTTCTGCGGGCCAGCTTTGCGACGGGGTGTCGCGGCGGGAGTTTTTGCAGATCGGGGCGCTGGGGATGGGCGGGCTGGCGTTGCCGCAGTTGCTGGAGGCGGAGGCGCGGGCGGGGGTGGGGAAGTCGCACAAGGCGGTGATCATGATTTATCTGGTGGGCGCGCCGCCGCATCAGGACATGTTCGATTTGAAGATGGATGCGCCGCGGGAGATTCGCGGCGAGTTCAAGCCGATCAAAACGAACGTACCGGGGATCGAGATTTGCGAGCATCTGCCGCGGATGGCGCGGATCATGGACAAGCTGGTGCCGATCCGGACGGTGTATGGGTCGCCGGACGGGGATCATGATTCGTTCATCTGTTACACGGGGCGGAGCAAGCGGGAGCAGCCGCCGGGTGGGTGGCCGTCGCTGGGGTCGAGTGTGGCGAAGTTGCTCGGGGGCACGGAGCCGTCGGTGCCGCCGTTTGTGGGGCTGGCTCCGAAGGCGGGGCATCCGCCATACGGATCGCCGGGGCTGCCGGGGTATCTGGGGCAGGGTTATGCGGCGTTTCGCCCGTCGGGTCCGGGGATGGAAGATTTGACGCTGAACGACATCACGGTGGAGCGGTTGGAGGACCGGAAGGGGTTGCTGGCGGGGTTTGACCGGTTTCGGCGGGATGTGGACCGGAGCGGGTTGATCGAGGGGATGGATGCGTTTCAGCAGCAGGCGTTGGGGATGCTGACGTCGAGCCGGCTGGCGGCGGCGCTGGATGTGAGCAAGGAGTCAGCGAAGACGCGGGAGCGATATGGGAAGGGGGACACGAAGAATTATGGCGACGGGGCGCCGCGGAACCTCGAGCATTTCCTGCTGGCGCGGCGGTTGGTGGAGGCGGGGGCGCGGGTGGTGACGTTGAATTTCGGGCGGTGGGATTTTCACTCGAGCAATTTCAGCGAAGCGCGGGATACGCATCTGCCGTTGTTCGAGCAGGGGTTCACGGCGCTGGTCGAGGATTTGTATGAGCGCGGGATGGACAAAGACGTGTCGGTGGTGGCATGGGGAGAGTTTGGGCGGACGCCGATCATCAACAAGGACGCGGGGCGGGATCACTGGCCGCGGGTCGGGTGCGGTGTGTTGTCGGGCGGCGGGATGCGGATGGGGCAGGTGATCGGGGCGACGGACCGGTTGGGCGGGGAGATCGCGGAGCGCGGGGTGCATTTCGGGGAGGTGTTCGCGACGCTGTATTCGCGGATGGGAATTGACCCGTATGCGACGCAGTTCACGGACCTGTCGGGGCGGCCGCATTCGCTGGTGGATTCGCGGCATGAAATAATGAAGGAGTTGGTTTGAGGGGGCGTCGTAACAGAATAAATTCCTGGCAGATCTGAAATAGCGCGACGGCTTGCGCCACGGCGGAGGCCGCAGCAGATTTTAATTATGAGAATGAACTTCATCAAATGGTCGGCAGTGGCGGCGCTGGTGGCGCTGGCTGGCGTGCAATCGTTGGCGGCAGCGGCCAAGGTGGCCGGGGCGGAGCTTGGGAAGCCGGTGGCGCTGGAAGTTTTCATGCGCCCGGACGGGAAGCCGGTGGTAATGAAAGGCGGGGATGCGCGGCAGCAGTTGCTGGTGACCGCGCGTTTTGCCGGGGGCGGCGAGCGGGATTATTCGCGGACTGTGACCTACGAGGTGAAGCCGGCCGGGGTGGCGGAGGTGACCAAGGACGGATATGTGATTCCGAAGGGTGACGGCAAGGCGACGATCACGGCCAAGAGCGCGGAGGGATTGACGGCGATGGCGACGGTGACCGTGGAGCAGTTTGCGCATGTGCCGCCGATCAACTTCCCGGACAAGATCGTGCCGATTTTCACGAAGACGGGTTGCAATGGCGGCGGTTGCCATGGGAAGTCGGGCGGGCAGAACGGTTTCAAGCTGTCGTTGCTGGGGTTCGAGCCGACCGAGGATTACGAGCATCTGGTGAAGGAATCCCGCGGGCGCCGTTTGTTCACGGCGGCACCAGATGAAAGCCTGTTGCTGGCGAAGGGCGCGGCCGTGGTGCCGCACGGGGGCGGCAAGCGGATGGAGTTGGACACTTACGATTACAATCTGGTGCGGCGTTGGGTCGCCCAGGGGATGCCGTATGGAAATCCGAATGATCCGACAGTGAAGCGGATCGAGGTGTTCCCGAAGGAGCGCGTGATGGCACCGGGGACCGAGCAGCAGTTGATGGTGCTGGCGGAGTATACCGACGGCGCGGTGGAGGATGTCACGCGGGCGGTGTTGTATGAGGCCAACGACAAGGACATGGCGAGCACCGAGGGAACGGGGTTGGTGCGGTTGTCCCAGCAGACGGGGGAACTGGCGGTGATGATCCGGTATCAGGCCAAGGTGGCGGTGTTCCGGGCGACGATTCCGCTGGGAGCGCCCGTGGACCATCTGCCGGTGGCGAAGAATTACATCGATGAACTGGTCTTTGCGAAGCTGAAGAAGGTGGGGATGCCGCCCTCCGAGGTTTGCGATGACGCGACGTTCATCCGGCGGGTGACGCTGGACATTGCGGGGCGCGTGCCAACGGCGGAAGAGACCCGGAAATTTCTGGCGGACAAGGACAAGGACAAGCGGGACAAGTGGATCGAGACGCTGCTGGCCAGCGGGGATTACGCGGATTATTTCGCCAACATGTGGAGCGCGCTGCTGCGGAATCAACGCAGCAATGTGAACGGGCGGACCGAGCCGTACATGCGCGGAACGTATGCGTTTCATGCGTGGATTCGCGACAGCCTGATGAGCAACAAACCGTATGACCAGTTTGTTGGCGAAGTGCTCGCGGCGTCGGGGGACATCGCGGAGAATCCGCCGGTGGCATGGTACCGGCAGGTGAAGACGGCCAACGCGCAGATGGAAGACACGGCGCAACTGTTCCTCGGATTGCGCCTCCAGTGCGCACAGTGCCATCATCATCCTTACGAGAAGTGGAGCCAGAACGACTACTATAGTTTTGGCGCCTTCTTCTCGCAGGTGGCACGCAAGCCGGGTTCGCAGCCGGGCGAAGAGGTGATTTATGCCAAGCGGACGGTGGCGGCGCAGGCCAACAAGAAAAATGGGCAGAACGTGAAGCCGGCGGGGCTTGGCAATCAGCCGCTGGAATTGTCGGCGGATGACGATGCGCGGCTGGCGCTGGCGGACTGGCTGCGGCAGAAGGACAACCCGTTCTTCGCGCATGCGCTGGTGAACCGTTATTGGAAGCACTTCTTCAACCGCGGCCTGGTGGATCCGGAGGATGACATGCGGGAGACGAATCCGCCCACGAACCCGGAGTTGCTGAATGCGGTGGCGAAGGATTTTGTGGCAAAGGGTTTTGACCTGAAGCACCTGGTCCGGACCATCGCCCGCTCGACGACCTATCAACTGAGCTCGATTCCGAACAGCCACAACGGCGTCGATAAACAGAACTATTCCCGCTACTATCCGAAGCGGCTTTCGGCCGAGGTTTTGATGGATGCTGTCAACCAGGTGACGAAGGCGGAGACGAGCTGGAGCGGTCTTCCGGCCGGGACGCGGGCGGTGCAACTGCCGGACAACAGCTTCAACTCGAGTTCGTATTTCCTCCAAGTGTTTGGCCGGCCGGATTCGGCGAGCGCATGCTCGTGCGAGCGGTCGCAGGATGCGAGCCTGGCGCAGAGCCTGCACCTGTTGAATTCGAAGGATATCCAGGCGAAATTGAGCGCGGAGAAGGGCCGGGCAGCGATGCTGGCGCTGGATGAGAAGCGTTCGGATGAGGAGAAAGTCCGGGAGTTGTATTTCGGCGCGTTCAGCCGGGATGCGGAAAGCAGCGAGATCGACATCGCCAAGACGCACATCGAGAAGAAGGTGGGCAAGGCGGCGGACAAGGCGGCCCAACCGGCGGCCCGGCGGCAGGCGTATGAGGACATCGTCTGGGCGTTGATCAGCAGCAAAGAATTCCTCTTCAACCACTGAGAAAGAATTCACGGAGACTGGTTATGAAAAAGAATTCCCGGGTACAGATTGGATGCGAGGAGTTCCGGCGTTCGCTGGCGTTGAGCCGGCGGGGGTTCGTGAAGGCGGGTGTTCTGGGCATGGCCGGGCTGACGCTGCCGCAATTGTTGCGGCTCGAGGCGGCGGCGGCGGCGGGCGGGAAGTCGCCGGCGCGGCAGAAATCGGTTATCATCCTGTGGATGCGGGGTGGTCCCAGCCAGATTGATACTTGGGATATGAAGCCCGAAGCTCCGGCGGAGTATCGGGGCGAGTTCAAGCCGATTTCCACCAAGGTTCCCGGGATCCAGATTTGCGAGCATCTGCCGATGAGCGCGAAGATCATGGACAAGTGGTCGATCATCCGCAGCCTGCACCACACGGATGCCGGGCACTCGGCGGGCGACCAGATTTGTTTCACGGGTTATCCGCCCGGGCAGAATGTGGACCAGAATTATTACCCGAGCATTGGGTCCATCGTGGCCAAGCAGTTGCAGGATCAGAATCCGAAGTTGCCGGCGTATGTGATGATTCCGAAGATGGTGCCGGGGACGGGCCCGGCGTATCTGGGGCAGCAGTGCATCCCGTTTGAAACGTTTGTCGATCCGGCACAGCCGGGGCCGTTCAGCCTGCCGAATTTTGAACCGCCGACCGGGGTGTCGCTGGACCGGTTGGACGACCGGCAGAAGCTGCTGTCGGGTTTCGACAAGCTGCGGCGCGATGTGGACCAGAGCGGGCAACTGGAGTCGATGGACCGGTTCCAACATCAGGCGTGGGACATCGTGTCGGGCAAGGCGGCACGCACGGCGTTTGATCTGGATGCGGAACCGCAGGCGGTCCGGGAGCGTTATGGGTTTGGGGTGCCGTTCAGTTCGCGCACGGCGACCGGTGGCGGTGCGCCGGCGTGGAGCCAGCGGGTCTTGCTGGCGCGGCGGTTGGTCGAGGCGGGGGTGCGTTTGGTGACGGTGGACCTGCGCTGGTGGGATACGCACTCGGACAATTTCTACTCGTTGAAGGAGGGATTCCTGCCGCGCTTTGACCGGGCGTACTCGGCGCTGATCGAGGATTTGGATCAGCGTGGTTTGTTGGAGACGACGATGGTGCTGGCGTGGGGTGAGTTTGGGCGCAGTCCGCGCATCTCGAACGACGGCGGCCGGGATCACTGGCCGGGGGTGTTCAGCGCGGCCGTGGCGGGCGGTGGAATTCAGGGCGGCCGGGTCGTCGGGGAGTCTGACGACAAAGGCGGGTTGCCGAAGGACAACGCCAAATCGCCGCAGGATGTGCTGGCGACCCTTTACCGGCATCTGGGTGTGGATACCAGCGTGTCTTACACAGATCGGCAGGGACGTCCGATACCGGTGTTGCCGCACGGCGAACCGGTGCAGGAATTGTTCGCCTGATCGGCCTAATTTCGCGGAGGCAATCGTGAATTCCGAGCGCCACGAGCAAGATAACCGGTTGGGATGCCCCGAGTTTCGCCGCTTGTTGCGGCTGGACCGGCGCGGGTTCGTGAAGGCGGGTTTCCTTGGGATGGCGGGGCTTTCGCTCTCCAATCTGCTGCGCCTCGAGCAGCAGGCCCGGGCGGCCGGAAAGCCGGTGTCGCGCGAGAAATCGGTGATAATCCTGTGGATGCGGGGCGGGCCCAGCCAGCATGAGACGTGGGATCCCAAGCCGGATGCGCCGGTTGAATATCGCGGTGCGTTCGGCGCGATGCCGACGAAGGTTCCGGGGATCCAGATTTGTGATTTGCTGCCGATGAGCGCGAAGATCATGGACAAGTGGTCCATCATTCGCAGCCTGCATCATCATGACGCGGGGCATTCGCGGGGGGACCAGATTTGTTTCACAGGTTACAATCCGGGGTTGCGTGACGACCTGAATTATCACCCGAGTTGCGGCTCGATTGTGGCGCGGCAATTGGGGCATCAGAATCCGCAGTTGCCGGCGTATGTGGTGATTCCGCGGGGAATGCCGGGCACGGGACCGGCGTATCTGGGGAAGAAGTACGCGGCGTTTGAAACGGAGGCTGACCCGGCGCAGCCCGGGCCGTTTTCGCTGCCCAATTTTTCGCCGGTCGAAGGGGTGTCGTTTGATCGTCTCGAGGGGCGGCGCAGTTTGCTGACGGGCTTCGACAAGTTGCGGCGTGATGTGGACAACAGTGGCGCGATCGAGGCGATGGACGGTTTTCAGAAGCAGGCGTGGGACATTGTATCCGGTTCCGCGGCGCGGACGGCTTTTGATCTGGACGCGGAGCCGCGGGCGTTGCGTGAACGGTAT
>CAZUUP010000025.1:6661-21069 GCA_964623105.1 uncultured Akkermansia sp. | reverse complement strand
ATCCCGGCGCGCCTTAAACTCATCTTGAACGCGCATTGGAACTACTCGATGGCATCTGCCAGTTCGCACACGGCCTGATAATACGCCTCGGTGGACAGCCCCAAGGCGCAGGCCCCGAAGGTCTCCGCGTCGGCGGCGGAGGCGAAGTCACCGTAATTCACCAGCACGAGTTGGTAGAGAACCAGATAAGGCACGCGATCCATGTCCGTCATGAAGAACGGATGCACGAAGATGGTGAAACCTTCCTCGGGACGCTCACCCTTCGCGGTGGCGCAGGCGAATTCTCCGGCTTGCAGTTGCGCGGCGTCAAAAACGACTTCACACGGGTAGCGGACACAGGAACGGTCGAGGAGGATTTGTTGCAATTCCTTCCAGCCGAGGTGCGGACCATACTTCGCGGCGATGGCGGCACCCTTGGCGGCGACGTGTGCATTCAGGGACTGTTGGGCGTCGGCGACTGTCAGTTTGGTTTCCATGTTTCAGATATATGCCGCGCAAACCCGCGTTTCGTCACGGTGGATCTGGCGGATTGGGCTAAACGGCGCTGGGACGTGACCTGAGGAGCGCAGCGCCGCGAAACATTTCCAAATCGGCAGCACGTGGGCGGGGGGACGATGGCGCTCCGCCGACCAGAACGCCGCTATGACGCACCCGCCGCCGAACCCACGGGCAAAGCCGGAGTCTTTGCTACAGCCGCGGTCTCGTTCGACTTCGACAGTGTGCCTTGGAGGATTGGCACTGCAATGCGGAGAGACAGGGTGTACCAGAGGATCCCAAATGCCCAGATGCCCAGGCAGACCAAGGTCTCATTGAGCGTCGGCGTGTATTCAACGATCTCACCCAGCGGGCTGGGGATGAAGCCGGGCACGACCAATCCCATCCCTTTCTCAATCCAGATGCCAACGATGGCCAGCACGCAGGCAAGATCGAGCCACTTAAGACTTCGGCTCGCGGGCAGGAGCAGGAGCACCAAGGCGATCAAGTTGCATCCGATAGCCGTCCAAATCCAGGGAACCAGGGCGTGGTGGCCGTGCAGTCCGAAGTAGAGGTATTGTGATGCGGCCACATGCAGATTGCCGGTGTAGAATTCCTTGAAGACCTCATTCAGCAGCAGGAACACGTTGATGAGCATCGAAACCTGCACAATCCCCCGCAATGTCATGAGGCTGCGATCCGTGATTTTGAGCCGCTCGGTCATCCGCTCGCGAACGACCTGGTCCACCGGCGGATGTTTCATCAGTTTTTGCAGCGAGTCGGCCGGGACTTGCAGAACGCGCGTCGGCACCTCGGCGATGGCCGTGGCCGTGCGCGGAGTTCCGTGCAGCGCCGATATCTCGCCGAATTGTTCCCCGGGGCCCACGGCGCGGATCACGCGGAACCGACCGCCCTCCTCGCGCTTCACCACCACCCGGCCTTCGATGACGAAGTAGGCTTCCTTGTCGTTCGCACCCTGACGCAGCAGGACCTGGCCGGCCGCCACTTCCACGACGTTCGCGCCGGCCAGGCAGCTTGGGCGGACGTCCGCCGGCACTGCAGCGAGTTCTGGCAGATGGCGCATCAGCAGGTTGAAGTCATCGAGCGTCGCCGGACGGCTGGTGCGCACTCCGCCTCCCGCGGTCCCGTTTCCGGCGCCTTCGTTGCCCTCCGGGGCAAAGGCCGTGACCCGGCGGATGATTTGCAAGGCAAGAATGATCAATGCCGGTCCCGCCGTGAAGGCCGAGGCAATGAAGCGCGGGCCGACAATCGATGAATTCCAGAACGGCCGCCCACCCAGGCCGACATAGAGAAACGCGGTCACCGTGTGAATCGATACCGCCCAGACGATGCCGGTGAAGACCACCGGCAGGTACAACCATTTCGACGGCACCACCTTCCGGTAACGGCAGTAGAGAAGATAGGCGCACAGATAAACGTTCAGAACCAGATAGCCGTTGAGCACGATGACATCCCAGCTGAGCAGCGAGCCGGGAAAGTTGAATTTGCCAATGACCGGAATCATGTGCCAGAAGCGGTCGGGACGTCCCAAATCCACGGTCACAAACGCCAGGCACATGAGGATTGCGGCGATGGCCAGCAGTTCTCCGAAGATGACCAGGTCATGCAGTTCCTCGTTTTTGTAAACATAGACTGGAATGACCAGCATCACCGCCGCCGCCGCCACGCCGACCAGGAAGGTGAAGTTGGCAATGTAAACACCCCACGACACCTGGTCGCTCATGTCCGTGACGATGAGGCCATGCACAAACTGTTTGGCATAGGCGTTCAACCCCAGCAGACACACGGCAAACAGCGACCCGACCCAGAGGTAATAACGCCAGTCGCCTTCGCAGGCCAACCGGGCGCAGCGCCGGAGAAAGGTGCAGTAATCTTTAATTGCGCGAATCACACGTCGAAGTAGTAGAAAAACCGGGGCAGGGTGCCGACCTCTTCCTTCAGCACAAACACGCGCTTGTTCTTGAGGATGTAGGATACCTCACTGTCCGGATCAAGGATGTTGCCAAACTTCCGCGAACCGGTCGGACAGACCTCCAGACAGGCCGGATACCGTCCGTCGCGCGTGCGCTGGATGCAGAAGTGGCATTTTTCCATCACCCCCTTCTGGCGCGGCCGGTTGCCGAGGTAGGCCATGTTGGGATTGAGCTGTTCCTTCGGCACCACCGGCGCGGCGAAATTGAAGCGCCGGGCAAAATACGGACAGGCGGCTTCGCAGTAGCGGCAGCCGATGCACCAGTCGTAGTCGATCACCGTGATGCCATCCTTCTCCTGCCAGGTGGCATCAATCGGACAGACCTTCACGCACGGCGGATTCTTGCATTGGTGGCATTGCACCGGCATGTAGTAGAATCCCTTCTCGGGCACCGTCTCGGAGGCGTAGTTGTGGTCGCCCTTTTCCATGTCAAACGTGCCGTTGGGCATCTTGAGCACCCGGATATATTGAATCTCGGGATTGCGCGACTGGTTGTTCTCCGCCACGCACGCATGCACGCATTTCCGGCACCCGATGCAGCGGGTGAGATTGAGGCAGTAAACAAACTCGACGCCGTCCATCGCCTTCAGGTCACGCAAATGCGGGCGCAGTCCGTATTGGCGGGCCACCTCCCGGCGGATGCGCTCGAGCGCCTGCTCCATCTCCGCCGGAGTCATCTCCTTGTAATGCTTCTGCAGAAACTGCTCGACCGAGCCGAGGTCGGTCAGTTCTCGCAGCGGTGCCAGGCTGGCCGCGATGGCGGCGATGCCAGTGGCCAGCACCGAAGATTTCCGCAGAAAACTCCGCCGGTCCACCTTGCCGCCACCGGACGCGCAGGTATTTCCGCCGCCGCCGCAATTGCACGTGGGTTCAGACATATCAGTGGGCTTTCTGTCCATTCCCGATGGTCGTGGCCGCCGGATGAAGCCGGTTCGGGCGTGGTCCCGGCTTCAGCATCGGAAACGCCGGCGCGTGCGGATCGTGACAGGACGCGCAGTCGGAGCGGACGGCTGCGCCGCTCTTGCGATTCCAAAAGCCCGTCGTGCGGCCATGTATGCCAGCCTCCCAATCGCGATAGGTTGGGCCGTGGCAGCTTCCGCAGAGGCGGTTGCTTTCAGTCAGCTTGAACGTCTGCCCTTCGCGCACGCGCAACAATTCGAGGTTCTTCGGGTCATGGCAGATGAAGCAGTGGTCATTGCGGTTGTTCGGGCCATGCTGCATCACCAGTTCGCGGTGCGGTTCCGAGAGGATGACGCTCCCGTTGGTATTGAGTTTGACGACGAGCTGCTTCTTGGCGTCGTGGCAGGTGTAGCACGACAGCCCGGAGGTGTCGCCCTCCGTCCGGAACAAATCCGCGGCCGACAGGCGGACGGTCGCGGTATTGGTGAATTCCGGAGGCGTCGGAGGAATGGCCGATTTCCCGCCCGGCCGGCCCCACAGGTCGAGCAGAAACGCCCCAGCCAGACCAAGGAAGGCAGCCGCCAAACCGATGGTGACCAGAGTATTGTTTCGGCCGTTGTTCATTGTTATCTGGCTGAAGTATGACCGACCTCGATCCCTGCCGCTAACCACGGCTTGTCAATTGCCAACCATCTTTTGCTCCGCCCACAGCCAAAAAAAGCAAGGGGTCACCTGCCTTGCCCACATCGTTCAGCGGACGCGCAGTCCGGTGATGCAAAGCGAAATGGAAGCTCCCGCTCCGCGACAGGCAGCGATAGACGGTGCTCCGCCGCTTTCCTAAGCCATCGCCCCTCGCACCGCGTCGGGCCCGGCCACCAGCAAGCCCAAGCCGCCAACCGGAGCATTGCCAACCGTCTCGCGGGATAGGGTGTTTTGGCGCGGTGGGTCGCCACGCTTCGCGGCACGGCTCCCGCCATCAACGCACGATGCCGAAGCTTTCCCAATGCTTGCGCCGGACACCGACACCGACACCTGAGGCTCGCAACAGCAGGCCAGAGAATCGTTTCCCCGGTCGCGACGCCATCCCTGCCGACGCACTTCCTCCGACCAGCGGGCAAAGCCCCAACCAGATCCGGGCGACGCAGCGGCTATTTCTTGAATGACCGGACGTGAGCCAGCAGCGCCTTGATCTCATCGTCGGTGAGCTTTTCCTTGAAGGGCTTCATCTTTTCCTTGGCGCCGTCCTTCATGCCTTCCTTGACTGCCGTGAACATCTTCTCGTCATTCAGGGACGCCTGATAAGCGGGATCGGTCTGATCTTTGGCGCCCGCGAGGCGGCCGGCCTTGGTCTGTCCCCTGCCGTCCTTGCCGTGGCACGCAGCGCAATGGGTGGCCCAGTTTTCTGTCACCGTCGCCGCCGGCAGACTGATTGCCGGACCGGCAAGGGTCATCATAATCAGAACGGAACGAATGCTTTTCTTCATAGGCTGTGGTCTTGCTTGAATTACCATCGACTCTTCAGTGATCGGACTCAGAAAAGATACTGCAGGCTCGTATATACCAGTTGGGCCTGATAATTGTCAAAATTACCGGATGTCTGATCCCGGTTGTCGTAATAACCATACCGGAGCTTCCAGAGCAGGTTCTTGGACAGGCGGTGCGAGTAGGTTACGGTGATGCCGTGCTGTTCTCCCGCCGCGCCGTAGGGCTGGCTGACAGCGGAGTTGTCCACGTAGTTATTGCTGCGATAGAAGGAATACGCCGCCTGGACATCGGATTTGTCGGACAGGGCGTAGCCGGCAAGGGCGGTGAGATTCCAGTAGTTGTTCCGGGCAGGCAGGACCAGAACCCCGGCGGGGTTGCCGGCATTGGCCACAGAGATGTTGTTGGCCGGCGTCGCCGTCTTGTCGATCGCGTAGCTTACCGAAACCTGCGTGAAGAGCCTGGCCAGCGGGGTCCAGCTGATGCTTTCGCTGAAGATGTGGGAGGTCATCTCCGAGCTTTGGATCTTCGCCAGCGAAACGCCATTAGTGGCGGTGTCGCCCTGGGAGTCGATGGTTGAAAGCTGGAAGTCGTACCGGCTGACCAGCGTCACGGAGTTGAAGGGCCGCCAGGTGAGGCGGAAATTCACGTCGTGGGTGTCGAACTCCTGGACGCGGATGAAGGCGGGATAAAAGTCGCTGATGTTGGTTCCAGCGGGGCCTTTGGCGAATCGTGTCGTGTCCTCGAGATGGTTGAACGTGTTGGCGCGGATCTTGTAATAATACTGGCCGGCCAGGCTGAGCTTGCGCAGGGGATACCAGTTCGCTCCAGCAACGTATTTTTGCACCCGCCGCTCGTTGTCCGTATTGCGCCGCAGATTGATCGTGCCCGCGTCCCGCTCGGTTTCCTCCAAGTTGCCCTCGCCCTGAAGCCACTCGCCCCGGACATAAAAGGCCCAGTTGGTGACGCCCGCATACCGGGCTTCCAAACTTTCCGAAACGTCCAGAAAACTCCGGTTTCTTACGTTGTTCAAGGCATCCAGCCGTGTCAGAAAGCCCGGGCCACCCTGCACGGCGGTTTCGGTGAAACTGACGTTGCCGATCTGGTCCTGTTTTTCAACCCGGATCGATGGCAGGAGGCTCCAGTTCTTGGTCGGGTTGTACAGCAGATTCAGGTTCAGGACGTATTGATTTACCAGGGTTCCACCCGCCAACCCAAAGAAACCCTCGTCCCGCTGCTGGCGTCGG
The DNA here is from genome assembly GCA_964623105.1 of uncultured Akkermansia sp. Classification (GTDB taxonomy): domain Bacteria; phylum Verrucomicrobiota; class Verrucomicrobiia; order Limisphaerales; family BJHT01; genus BJHT01. The sequence goes on along the minus strand of CAZUUP010000025.1, from coordinate 14,973 downwards.
GCGAAGCTGGGGTCGTAGATCGGATCGTAACTGGCACCGAAGATCCGGCTGCCGCCGACATCGGTGTCCAGGCGGGTGTAGGAATAACCGGTCGTGAACAGCCACCGGTCGTTGAACCGCGTTTCGGTCGAGGCGTGAACGTTGAACATGTCCGAATGGACCGTGTCCCTCTGGGTGACATACCGGTCGGAAGCCGCGCCCGGCGTCCGGCGGATGTTGCGGGTGTTGTCCTGATCGAGGATGTCGTATCGCAGGCCCAGTCCGAGTTCGGTCCGGCCCAAGGTGTGTTTTGCGTCGCCCGCGATCATGTGCCGCTTCTCATCGACGCCCAGGAAGGTCGGCACGATCCCGCGGGTGCCGTTAGCCCCCGGGCGCACCACCGTGTCACCCCAGATGGTGGAGTCTTTCTGGCCGTTCCGGAACTGGTAGCGGTAGCTCAGGGTCAGCAGCGGCCAGTCAGGGACCGTCAACCCCATCTCCAAGAAGGCTTCGCCGCGATCGATGTGCAAACCGCTGTTGAGGGGCAGCACCCAGCGGTTGGACTGCGAGTTGAACCCGCCCGTATTGTCATACCAAGTGCGAAACTCCTCGTAACCGGCCCGGAGGAAGCCCTTGTCCGGGTGCTTGACGTCCAGCTTCAGCGAGTAATCGTGGTTGTCGAAGATGCCCCGTCCGTCCAGTTGCAGCAGCCCCTTCTGATCAAATGGACGCTCGAAATGGAATTCCTCGATGCCTCCGAAGGCGCCGGCCGGAAGCTGTTTTTGGTACTGGAATCGGTTCTGGTCCCCGCGCAGGAAGAACTGCCCGAAGCCGAAGGTGACCGAGTTGTTGTATTCGGGCTGGTCTGCTTCCTCCGCCGCCGGTTTTTTCTCGTCAGGTTTGGCGGCGGGGGACGCGGCGGGCGTCGTGGCGGGGGCGGGGGCGGGTTGCGCACGGAGCTGGCCGCACGCCAGCAACAGCACCGCCGCCAGCGCAACCACCGGAATTCCGTCTCGCTGAACCGCCACCCGGCTGACCGGATTTTCCATGGAGCAGGTTTTCATAACAGGTTAAGTGGAACTTAGAACCGGAGGGACGACCCAATCTGCGAACCGTGGATGGCCTCATGGCAACCCGCCGTCCAGCAGGTTCCGCGCGACAGGAATCCCGAGTGATCCCGGGCGCCGATGAAGATCCGGCCACCGACGAATTGCTGCTGGAAATGGCACTTCAGGCAGGTGGTCTGATTGCGATCGATCAGCATCTTGGCGTTGACCGACCCGTGCGGCTGATGACACGTCGAGCAACCCTCGCGGATGGCCTCGTGCTCGAACACAAACGGGCCGCGTTGCGCGGCGTGACATTTCCCGCAGGTGTTGACCTCCGCGATTTGCGACGACCGGCCGCCGATCACAGCCGGGCCCTTGTGCGGATCGTGACAGTCCGAGCAGCTCACTTTGCCCTCGATCACCGGATGGTGGGAAGGCAGGGCGAAGGTGGCCCGTTTGTCGAGATGGCATTGGAAGCAGGTTTCCGGCGATTTCCGCGGGTTGACGATGGTGCGGGCGGCACCGCCGGATTCCTTGTGGATGCTGCCCGCACCGTGGCAGGATTCACACCCGACGTTCATGGCGTTCGCCCCGGGAGCCTTCATTCTGGCGTGGTCGGCGGTCGCGAAATTCTTCACGATCTCGGCATGGCATTCTCCGCAGCTTTCCGAACCGGTGAACTTGGCCCCGGGGATCTGAGGCGGCGCTACCAAGGTCCGATTGGTGGCGCAAGAAACGGCCGCCACCGCAAGCAGGATTCCACCCAAGCAGACGCCGAGCCTGACGAGCGCGGCCCGTCTCGGCGAAGGGAGGGGCGGTGGTTCGTTTTCAGACTGGATGGTGTTCATAATCGCAAAAATTCAAATATTGGCCCGGTGACAACTGATCGCTGCTGAACCGAAGCATGCTCGCTCACTGCGCCGCTGGTCGGCATTGTTCGCAAGTCACGCCGCTCAGATGAGCCTTGCCCTCTTTCGTGCGCACCTCGTTGACTTTAGTCAAGACTGACGGCAATTCGATTGAATGATATGTTTTCATGCTGATCCATCAGATTCCTGTTGTTCCACTAGAAAGCCAGTGACAAAGCGCGTCGGCAGATTGGGGCGCGGGAGGTGGTTTGGCGGGAATCCTCCGGAGGGAGGAGATTGCGAATTCCGGCGGGATAGAGATGAGTTTCCCGAATAGCGGATGTGGCATTCCGCCAGTCTAAGCGAAAGTCGCCGCAGATCGGACACGGCGTGGGCACACTCGAATTGCTTTTGCCCGAGCGGTATTCTGGGGCCGGAAGGCTGCGGCGGAGGCGGTGGTGACCTTGGCCCAGTTCGGGTGCCATCAGACCCGGGTGCCGGCCGCGGCGGGCGCAAGTGGACGGTTCAGGCGGCCAGCGCCTTGGCGTCCGGCGAACCGGCGGCCCGGCGGCCAAAATTGGGCGAGTGCCGCAAGCGAGCCTTGAACCCGCGCCGGCGCGTGGCGGTTTCCTCTGCGGAGTAGAGTTGTTTCACCAACCCGAGAAAACCTTGCTGGAGTTCTGCAACGGTCATGTTTTTCGGCCGGAAATTGATGTCGAAGAGCGTGCAGAGTTCCCATGCGCCATCCTGGATGATGCGATTGTCGGCCTTGAGCCGGTGATACAGCGGGGTGCCGGGAAAGGCGGTAAGGAGCGTGACCTGCACCTCGTAAAGCCCCGATTCGCGCACGAAGTTCAGCACGTTGTCGAACACGTCGGGGGTGTCGTTGTCGAGGCCGAGGATGAAGCAGCCGTTCACCGTGATGCCGTAGGATTGAATCTTGGCGATGGCGTCGCGATAGAGATCGGCCTGGTGGGCCTTCCAGTTCGAGTTCAACTCCATGCCGCCAAGGCTCAAGCTGCGCGGGCTTTCCAGCCCGATCAAGACCTGCTGGCAGCCGGAGTCGCGCATCAGGCCGAGCAACTCGTCGTCCTTGGCCACATTGACGTCGGCCTCGGTGAACCAGCGCAAGTCCTCCTTCACCAGTTCGCGCAGGAGGGCTTTGTAGTGGTCGCGCAGGACGAAGCTGTTGTCGTCGGCGAACTCGATGAACGGGCGCGCCCAGACTCTTTTAATCTCGTGAATCTCGGCGATGACCTTGGCGACCGGCTTCACCTTGTACCGCGGTGTGAGCAGGATGGAGCTGGCGCAGAACTCGCATTTGTGTGGACAGCCGCGGCTGGTCTGCACGGTAAGCCGGTTGTACTTGTCGGGGTTCAACAGATCGAACCGCGGCATCGGCGCGTCGCGCAGATCGAAGTTGCCGCCGGGCGTCTGCCGGTAAACGGGCTGCAACGCGCCGCGCTCGAAGTCAGCGAGCACCTGCGGCCAAAGCGGCTCGCCTTCGCCGATGACCACGCTGGTGCAATGTGCCTTCGCCTCGTCCGACAGCGACGTGACGGGGAGACCGCCCATGACGACGGGGATGCTGCGGCCTCGATAAAAATCCGCCACGCGATACGCCTCCTTGAGCTGCGCGGTGAAGGTGCTGATGGCGACGAGATCGTAATCTTCCGGCAGGCCGCCCAATTCGCGCAGATCGGCGATCTCGCGGTACTCGACGGCGAAACGCGGCGGCGTAAGGCCCGCGAGCGTTAGCAGGCCGAGGCTCGGCATCGAGGCGACGATGCGGTTGCGATCGACGAAGCCCGGCAGCGTGAGGCCGAGTTGGGTGAGTTCGGGGTTGTGAGCACGGACGCCGCTCATGGCGATGAATCCGATTTTTTTCATAAGGAGCCTTTCCAGTTTGCCGGCATTGCCGTGGGACGTCGCCGGGTTTTTTCAGGGATTGGTATCTTGGAAGTGATCAGTTTTGAGCGTGGAGTTTTGGCTGCCGATCTGAATTTGCTCAGAGCTGATGCCAGAGTTCCCAGAGGGTCAACACCGCGCCGGTCAGGAGGCTGCCAACGGGGATGACGAAAGCGTTCCACCAGCGCGGACTGGTGGCCATGAGCGCGCACGCGACAGGCATGGTGATCGCGCCGATGACGAAGGCCCAGGACGCGACATGCAGCGTCCCGGTCATCGCCGCGAACAAGCCGGCGGCGGAGTAGAACATCACGTTGATCACGGCGAGGCCGAAGAAGGAAATGTGCCCGAGACGCAGCATCCGGCGCGGGTAACTGGCGTAGCCGCCGAGCCAGTCCGCGTGGTGGAACTTCATCCCGAGCAGCGCGCCGGAGACGAAGCCGAGGAGCACGCCGATCCAGGCGGCGAACAGGTTGAGCATGGGAGGTTGAAGTTTCATGGCGGAGAAGGTTTAGCGGTTGGCGGCGAAGGAGCGGGCGGGGATTGGTTGCGGCGCCGGGGAGGCGCTGCTGGCCCGGGCGGGACCGCTTTGGAAATCGGCGAGCTGGGCGACGATCTTGCGCGTGACATTCTCGAGGCCGCGCTCCAGTTCGGTGCGCAGCGCGGCCGCGTCATTGGCGCCCCATTCGGCAAACTTCCGGCCTTCGCTGCGATAGGCGACGCGGAACACATCCAGCTCGCGGCGATCGTCAGCGCGGAGCACGCGCACCCGGTAGCCGAGGTGCAGTTGCAGCGTGGGATTGAGTTCGTCGCCACCCCGCAGCGAGCGCTCGCCGTGATACAACTCGAGGATGGTGTCGCAGTCGGGGCGTACCGAATTCGCCGCCGGCCCGATGGAGTGGCGCGTAGCCCGCCGGGTCTGCGCCACGATGCGGCGCGTGGTCTCCGCCGTGATCGGCACGGACGCCGGCCCCGTGCGCAGGGATGCGAGGGCAGGGGCATGGACGGCTTCAGGAATTGCCCGGGAGGCCGCGTGGCTCGCGCCCCAAGCTGCGCCCACCGGCGACCAGGCCGCGGCGACGAGGGTCTGCGCCAGGTTGAACACGCTCCCGATCAGGATGACTGGTTCATCCCCGGCGATCGACGCGCGACGGCGATGGTTGTCTTGCCAAAAGTCGGACACTTGAGCGCCTTCGTAGGAAGCCGGTGCCAGCGCCCGGGCGCCTGCGCTTGCAGCTTTCTTCACGGCCTCGCCGCGAGTCGGCGGCACCTGGATGCGGAGCGGTTCGTCTTCCTGAACGGTGCTAATTCCAATGGTTCCGAGCGGTCCGAGGCCCTGGCGGTACTCGCGCAAACCACCGGGCGACACTGCGGGCAATGGCGGCATCGCCGTGGGCGGTTGGTTCGCGGTGTGGGGTTGGGTAGCGCAGCCGGTGAGCCAGAGGCCCAGCAGGGCGGCGACGCAGCAGACGGTGGGTTTGACCAGTTGATGAAGGGAGTGTGCTTTCATGGGAGGGCCTAGTGGTTGGGTGAAGTGGCAAACGCAAACGCAAACGGCGGGAGCAGACAGGCCGCGACGGTCAGGGCGTCGGTGGCCACCGCGAACGGGGTCAGCACCGTCTTGCGGAAGTCGGCGGCCGGGTTCTTGTACAACGGCAGTGGATAGTATTCCAGTTCCCGGCCTTGTTCCGTCAGCGTGAATCCGTGATCGGAGGCGCTCAGGCGCGCCCGCAGGCCGGTGCCGCGGGTCAGGGCGGACGTGGTGTAGTTGGGAATTGGAGGATCCAGCGGGATCGGTTGGAGGCGGGCGGCTTCCCCCGGCGGGGCAAACTCAGGTTTCTGATTATTGCGCAGCCGTGCCGCGTTCGCCCGCGCGTAATACGCCCGCGGCACCCGCGCGCGACTGCCCTCGCGGGACTCGAAATAAGTCACCAACACATCCCGGCGATCCGGCGTCAGGAATAACTGGAGTTCCGGTTCGGTGCTGCCGCGGATCACGTCTCCCGTGCGCGTTTCGTTCCAAACTTGAGAAGTCGTGCAGCCGGTTACCAAAGAGAGCCCGACGAGGAAGATGGCAAATCTTGCTTTCATGGTTTTCTTGTAAGCCCCCGGCGCGCCGCACCGTTAATCGATATTATTTCCGCCACATCGGATTAACCGATGAATTGGGAAGGGCGGCCGGTTGAACTTGCATGCCCAGTCTTTAATTCGACCCGGCGGCCGGGCGTTAATCGATAATTGTCCACCCTCCATCGATTGTGTTGATGTTCAGGCTGCCCACCTGCGCCCGCCGGGGTGACACCGGCTATGCGGGAGCGTGAACTCCAGGCAATCGCAGGCGAGGGTTGGCGGCGGATGATTTCAGGCTGGCGGATAGAGGGTGAAACTGAAAAGCTCCCGTCGGTTCCACCGTAGAAATGAGCGCACGCAGTTTATGAGAATGTCAAAGTTCCCCATGGTTGTGTCTGGAGCGCTGGCGCTGGTCGTGGCGGGTGGCTGCAAGAAGGAGGAGCCGAGCCCATACACTGAAACCTCGGCCGCGGGCAGCGGTCGCGAGGTGGCCGTGCTGTCGGACTGTCCGGTGACCGCGCGCCATCAGGACGGCTATCTCTCGGTCGCGCTGCCGGGACACCTGGTTGTCATCCAGAAGGATCACCTGCAACTGGACGCGGAGGACCACGGGCGATTTCCCGCCGCGGCGACGCGGTTCATCCTCATTTACACCAACAATTCCCTGCACGTATCAGCCAACGGAATCGAGGTGTTGAAGACCAATGTGGTCGCCAAGCCGGGGGCAAGACCGCCGGCCAAAAAATAGCGGCAGACCAGCGGAATGGCCGAGCGCGAGAACCCCGGCAGGCCAGAGCAAATGGAGACGCGACTGCGCGGTAATCACCATGCAACCCGTCCCGCCAACCACTCCAGATTCACCGCCACAGGCGCGGTGATGGGCAGCCCGAGCTACATGTCGCCCGAGCAGGCGCAGGGCTGCAACGACCTCGTCGGTCCCACGAGCGACGTGTATTAGCTCGGAGCGGTGCTCTACGAGATGCTCACGGGCCGGGCGCCGTTCCTCGCGGATTCGCCGATGGCGACGATGAACAAGGGCGTGAATGAAGAGCCGCCCCGCCTGCGTTCGAGTCACTCCACCACGCCCAAGGACCTGGAAACCATCTGCCTCAAATGTCTCGAGAAAGATCCCACGCGCCGCTATTCGACGGCCCGCGCCCTGGCCGAAGGACGAGGCGTGAAGCGGCGCTCCGCCCGGATCGTACGCGCAGCTCGCAGTTCACGCCGCGTCGCCGACCGACCGTTGCCGCGCTCCGGGGCGAAAGTTCACCCGCGGAACGGCAGCGCGACAACGCGCGCCACGCTCTCGCCCGCAGTGGTGCGCAAGGTAAGTTCCGCACCGATTTGATTGGCCTCGCGCCGCACGTAGCCGAGGGCGAGGTTGGCGTGCAAGGTGGGCGACGCGACCGCGCTGGTGATAGAGCCGACTTCTTTTCCATCCTTGAAGAGTTTATCGCCCCGCGCGGGCAACTGCGGCAGCGCGTCCGCCAGGCGCAAACCGCGCAGCGCTTTGGCCACGTTGCCATAGGTGCGCAGGCGCGCGATGACTTCCTGGCCGATGTAGCAGCCCTTGGTGTAGCTCACGGCGGCGGCTTCGATGCCGGCTTCGGAGGGGAGGTTGCTCTCGTCGAAGTCCGCGCCGAAGCGTGGGATACCGGCCTCGATGCGCGCGGCTTCGAGCGCCTGCCAGCCACACGCGCAGCCGCCGACGGCCTTGGTGGCGGCGATGAGTTTGTCGAACACCGCACCGAGCGCCGCGACGGGCACGTAGAGATCGAAGCCGCTGGCGCCGGTGCGCGGCAGATTCATCAGATACAAGGTGCCGAGGGTCGGGTCGTTGAGCGTGGCGAAGGCGCGGAGGTTCTTCGGCAATTCCATTTCCAATCCGAGCCGCACTACGACATCCGCCGCGCGCGGACCCTGCACGCTCAACAGTCCGTAATGCGGCGCGACATCCACGAGCTGCGCGTCATCGGCGATGACATATTTTTCGAGGCGCTCCATGACCGTGCGCGTGAGGCCCGGCTCGAAATCGAGGAGGAGTTCATCGGCGAGCGCGTAGATGTTCAGGTCGCTGTGCACCTTGCCCTTGGCGGTGACGACGGCGGCGTAACAGCCCTCGCCGGTTTTGAGCGCGGCGACGTGGTTCGTGACCTGGCCGTTGAGAAACTTCACGCGGTCGGCTCCGAGCACGCACACGCGGCTGCGGAAGCTCAGGTCGAGCGCGGCGGCGGTCTCGTGCAGGGCGATGTGCTCGGCGGACGGCCCGGCGTAGTGGGACACCAACTCCGCGCCGTTCAACTCACTGAACACGCCGCCAATCGCCGCGTGCAATTCGTGGAGGGGAAGCGGACTCATGGCGCGGAGTGTAGCGGCTGTGTCAAATGGCGGCGGGAAATTCTGGCGCGCGTTTCGTAGCCGCCGACGCGAGGAGGCGGGCAAATGACCGCCAGCAGGC
>CAZUUP010000025.1:0-6561 GCA_964623105.1 uncultured Akkermansia sp. | reverse complement strand
GGAGCCAAGGTTTCGCCGTGCCCGCGCGCGGCTGCGAATTCTTTCCGCCCGCCAACAGTATTACGTCTCCTTTTAACTTGCTTCAGAAAGTAATGTGTGCTGAAACTCCATTGGATTAAGCAACCGGCACTAAATCACCGGAATTATGAAAATGCAAATGTCGGCCGCCAGATTGTCGATCGTAACCGTTTTCTCATTGTTTTTGGCGAGTTCCGCCAGAGCCGATTTCGTCAGCTACTCGGTCAGCAGTCCGCCGGGGCTGGGCACGTTTCTGGCACCGGATTGGACGGCACCCATCACCGTTCCCAAGTTTAATCCCGCGCTGGGAACGCTAAATAGCATCGTTTTCAGCATGACCGGCTACGTGCGCGGAAATGCCCAGGTGGAAAACACCAGTCCCTCGAGCGGTTCGGAAACGAAGTTGACCCTGGCGTCGGGCCTGACCTTGACACGCCCAGGAGGCGGGCCGGCCTTGGTGGTGGCAACGCCGATCGTCATCAATCCCTTTTCGGCGGGACCGTTTGACGGGGTGATCGATTTCGCCGGGACATCTGGCGCCACACTGTCGGGTTTGCTGGGTTCGAAGTTCAACCTGTTTCACTACGAGTCGGACGCCGACAAGGCACTGTTCACAGGGGGCGGCACGATCGACCTGCCGCTGACGGCGATCGGCACTTCACGGGCCAACGGCGGCGGTTCGACCATCTCGCTCTTTGAAACCGAATCGCGCGGCGAAGTGACGGTAACCTACCGCTATTCCGCGTCCCCGATTCCAGAACCGCGGGTCTATGGTGCGATGGGCGCACTGCTATGCGTCGGTCTCGCGCTGGCGCGCCGGCTGCGGTCCAAGCAGGGCTGAGTTCGAAAAACAATTTACCACCGCCAAAGCGCACGACCTCGGGTCGTGCGTTTTGTTTTTTGTGAGGGGTTCCGGGTTTTCGGGAAAGGCTGGCGACTCACCGCGGCACAATCGCTTGCGAGGTCAAGCGGGCTGTTACTGCTGGCAGCGCGCCGGGCGCTTACCCGAACGGCACCTCATCAGACAGGCCAAACCCCGGTCGGCTGCTGTTTGCCAGAAACACCTGAGGCACCGCTGGCGTCACCGGCGGTCCTGCCGATGCTGTCGACGGCAGCCTGCCCGAACCGGGTCAGCGGCCTCCGCGAAACCTTTTGCGAGGCAAGACGCGGGTCGGTAAAAACGAGCCATGCACTTCCCAAGACTTTTGGTTCTCGCCGTCGCATCCCTCATTCACGCCGAAGGAAGCGCTGCGCCGGCGCCGGGATTGACCAACGGCCGCCTCACGCTCGAAGCCGAAAATCAGAAGGGCAAGGAGGCCGCGGTGTTTGTGGACAATCGCGCGTCGGGCAAGAAGTGCGCGGTGCTCAAGCTGGCGACGGGCGGCGGGCTGTTCGCCGCGCAGCCGGAGCTGCCCGCGGGTGATTACGTCGTGGCGGCGTGGCTCGAGGCGGTGCCGGTAAGCGTGATTCACACGCTGGCGGTGCAGTTCAAGGCGGGCACAGCGGCGCGCACGATGGACGCGTTTCAATTCGATGGCGCGCCGGGTTACCGGCCGTTTGTGGTGCGGGTGTTTCATCCCGGCGGCAAGCTGGCGGTCGCACTCGACGCGTCGGGCAAAACGGGTTTCCCGGAAATGCGCACGGAAACGTCGGCGGACGAGGCGGCGATGATGAAGGAGTTGAAGGTCGATGATCTCGGCGGGCCAAAGCGCAAGCCGGGCGACGATCTCCTCGATCGCGACGCCGCTGAGCTGCTCGACGGCGCGCCCGATGTCACGGCGCTCAAGCCCTTCGATCTGCGCGTGCTGTGCGACCGCGTCGAGATCACGCAGGTCCGCGCGCCGGCGGTCGCGGTGAAATCGGTGAGCGTGGACAAGGTGCATTATCTGCCCGGCGAAACCGTGAAGGCCAGCGCCGCGCTGCTCGGGTTGGCCGCGGGCGGGACGTTTCAACTGGTCGCGCGCGAATGGACCGAGGCGACGGATCAGCGGGAGGTTTTCCGCGCGAGCGTGACGCTTGGCGCGGGCGAGGCGCGGAGCGTGGCGTTCGAGTTTCCGGTGGGCACACGCGAGTTCGGGCGTGAGCTGCGGTGCGCGCTCGAGGCGGACGGACGCGAGGTTCACGCGGCGGGCGAGTTTTTCGGCGTAAGCCGCAATGTTTATCGGGTCGGCATCACGGGCGCGTCGGCGGGACAGGACAAGCGCAAGCTCACGGCCGAGGAGGCGGCGCGGATCATGGAGGCCAATCACCGCAACTACGCGAACTACTTCGAGTGCTTCGCGTGGGCGCCGTGCGATTACTCGGAGATGACGCCGGACACGGAGATTTTTTTCTCGGGCCAGACGCAGTATCCCGGCTCGGTCACCGGTTTCAAAAATCTGCTGAACGAGGCGCATCGTCGCGGCGTGAAAGGCATCACCTACGGCAAGGCTTGCGCGGGCGGGATCGCCGGATTCAACACGTACCAGCGGCATCCGGAATATTTTGGCCACGGCCCGAGCCACGGGCCGAGTTGCGAGGCGTTCAGCACGTTCTATCTCGAGCGGATGCTGGCCAATGACTACAACCTGCACGCGCCGAAAAGCCAGGGGGGCTGGCAGCACTGGGCGAGCATCTGGACGCGCTTTGACCACAACCCGGCGGTCGATCTCGGCGCGGATGAAATCATCCGCTCGGCGGAAATGCTCGGCTGGGACGGCGTGCGGTGGGACGGCCATTTCGTCGGCAACCAGCGCCGCCTGATCGACCGCGTGAATGCCAAGCGCCCGAACTTCGCGCACGGCTACAACGTCGCGTTCGCCAACCCCGGCTCGAAACTTTTCCTCCCGCCCGACCAGACCGACTTCCACGACATCGCCAAGGATCACGGCGTGATCATGGACGAGAGCGTGCGCGACTTCAGCAAGTTCGGCAGCGGCCTTATCCCCACATTTTACGAGGCGATTGCGCGCGAGGCCGATTATGAAAAGCGCATCGGCGGGCTGCCGTTGTTCATCACCTTCGATGTCGGCAGCCGGCAGGACGTGCATCTGAACGTCCTCAGCGGCCTCGCCGCGGGCCAGCGCTACACGTACATCAACTCGCCCGGCGAGTACACCTACGGCCCGCTGCCGAAATTCCTCACGCGCTTCTCGGCGTTCGTGTGGGACGACACCGCGCTCGTGGCGAAACCCGAGACGCACTTGCAAGTGAGCGTCAGCCAGGGATCGAAGGACGTCGCGCCGCTCTGGCAGCAAACCGTGTGGCTGCGCAAGCTCGCCGACGGCCGCCAGCAGGTGCTGGTGAACCTGCTGAATCCGCCCGGTTACAAGGCCTTTCGTATGCGTTCGCAACCGCCGCCCACGACGCTGAAACAAGTCGCCATCACCGCGAAAACACCGCCGGGCGCGAAGCTGCTCCGCGCTTTCCACGTTTCGCCCGACTTGCTCGACGGCTTGGAAAATCTCACGCCGAAAACCGAAGGCGACAGCGCGTCCGTGGTGCTGCCCGAACTGCGCGCGTGGAGCATCGCGGTGCTGGAATACGGCGCGGCCAGTGCCGCGCTCGCGCGGCCGGTGTTCGCCCTGACCACGCCGGTCGAGGATGCGACCGCGCATTTTGCCGAGCAGGAAAAGAAGAAGGCGCACGACGCGCAGCTCGCGGCGGACAAGGCCAAGGCCGGCATCGGCACGACTCCGCCCGCTGCGCCCGCCACGCCCGCGAAGCCGCACTACGCGGACTTCGAGCGGCAGCAAAACATCGATCTCGATGCGGAGAAAAAACTGGTGCGGCCCGAGGGCCTCGTCATCCGCCGCGACGGGCAGGTTGATGTGCATCACGCGCGCGGGATTTTCAGTTGGCTGAATCCGGTCGAGAGCGCCGTGAGCCTCGCGGGCGGCGGGAATTATTCGCCGTCGTGGGTGGATCGTGTGGGCTTCCGGCTCGGTGGTGGCGGCGCGATGGAAGATTTTCCGGACACATATGAGGCGCTGTTCGCGCACGATCTGCTCGTGCTCGACAACATTCAGGCCGTCGATCTCGGCACGCGGCGGCGGGCGATGATCGCGGACTTCGTGCGCAGCGGCGGCGCGCTGTTGTACTTCGGCGGCTCGTTCAATCTCTCGCAGGGATCCGAGCACGGCACGTATCTCGCCGAGTTGCTGCCGATCAACATCACCAAATATCGCAACCTCGTCGTCGCCACCAACGGCCTGCCGCTCGCGGCGAAAAACGTCGCCTTCTTCGGCAACCGCCTCGACTGGTCGCGCGCGGGCGCGGCCTTCACGGTCGATGTCTCGCCGCTCAAGCCGGGGGTTGAGATTCTCGCCACGGCGGGCGGGCATCCGGCCATCGTCGCGAGCAGCTACGGCAAGGGCCGCGTCATCACCGTGCTCATCAATCCCGAGGGCGACTACGCGCCGAACGCCGCGCCCTACTGGCTCGCGCCCGAGTGGCCGAAGCTGCTCGCCGCGTGCGTCGCCGGTCTCTCGCAGGAGGCGCGGACCGTGGTGGCCGCGGCGACGAAGAAGCGCACGCTCGACCGCAAGAAACCCGTGCCCGAGGAACTGCAGCTCGAAGCCGGCGATCTCGACGGCAAGAAGCTCGCGCAGCGCCTGGCAGAGTCGCGCGTGAACATGATCGACGCCGAGAACTCGCGCGCCGCCGTCAGCATCGCGCTCAACCACTGGTCGAAGATCAACGACCTCGAACTCGCCTCGGGCATCCTCGATGCCGCCGCGCCGTTCATGGACAAATCCTTCGCGCCGCTCGGCCAGGAGCTGGTGCGCTCGGACCTCGAGGTCTTCCGCGCCGTCGGCTACAAGGTGCTCGGCCTCGCGCGCAATCCCGCCGACCGCAAGCTGCTCGAAAAAGGATTGCTCGAAAAGGAAGTCCCGCTCCTGCGCGCCGCGCTCATCGGCCTCGGCGAACTCGGCGACGCCGCCGCGGTGCCGGCGCTTGAAGAATATCTGCGGCGCGGCACCGAGAAGCTGCTCGCCGGCAGCGTGCTGCGCCGGCTCGGCCAACGCGCCAACCTCGAGGAATCCCTCGGGCTTTATGCCGACCTGCTCAAGCGCCGCATCTCCTTGCGCAGCGGCCGGAAATCGGCGCACGACACGCTTTACGGTGGCACGTCCTTCAAGCTCACCCTGCAGCAACGTCGCGTGCTCGAGGCCGACTACCGGAGCCTGATCCAGACCGAGGAGCGCGCGCGCTTCGACGCCGCGTATTTCGTGAACACGCTGGGCGTGCTGGGCGACGACGAGGTGCCGGTTTTCACCCGCTTCTTTTTGCAGACCGAGAACACCGCCCTTGGCCCGCTGGCTTACGTCGTGTCCGCCAAGGTGCCCGCGGCCAAGAGTCAGGAATTCCGCAAGCAGCTCGCCTCCGCCAAGGTCGCGCAGATCCGGTTGCTGGCGGAGAACTGAGCGGGGGGGAAGGTCAGGGACGCGCGGCAGCGCGTCCCTACCGAGGCGTGGTAGGGCCGCGTTGCGCGCGGCCCTGCAATTTTCCGGGGCGTGCGCGTGGGATGGGCGGGGGCGCGGCCCTTCCACGGGGTGGGGCAGCGGTCGCCGGCAAAGGATGCTTGAAGCCGGTCAGGTCGTTTCCACGGGGCGCGCTGCGGGCGGCATGTAGCGGGTGACATCCTCGGGCAACTGGGGTGGCGTGCCCGGTTCGGGAAGGGGCGGGCGGATGGGAACGGCCAGTTCTTTGGCGGCTTCCGGCAGGCATGCCAGACGGCAGAGCAACTGGGGGTGGGTCGAGTATAGCGTGCGATAGTTCACAAAGAATTCGCCGCGATGAGCCTCCCACTGCCGGATCGCAGCGGCGACATTTACCTGGCCGGCCAACTGGGATCCCACGGCCATGTTTGTCATCGCCCGCAATGCCGTCTCGAGATCGCCCGCACAATAGAGGCCAATCCGGTCGCAGGTGAGTTCGCGACACCGGCTGTACCAAAGGTAAAGCCACGGCACCACGCCGCCAAGGGAGACCCAGTTGCGGGAGAAGTCCAGGTGGCCCGCCGCGTGATGCCCCAATTCATGACCGATCAGAAACGCGAGCTGGCGGGGGTCGCCCTGGTTGGCCAGCAGTGAATCAACCGCCCCGGAAAACAGCACCACCGTCCGCTGTCCGGCAACTTTGTTGGCGAAAGCATTCCAGAGATTGTGCTGGAGGACATAGACCGCGGGGCGGGCGAGGTTCAGTTTCGCGCAGCTTTCCTCGACCAGGCGGTTCACCGCGGGCAGTTGCGTCGGCGAGACTTCGATCGCGTTGGTCTTGATGTAGGCCTGCGCAAAACAGCGTGCCATGTATCCCGCCAGCCACACGGCGCCGATGAACAGCAGCGGCATTCCGTAGGAGAGGACGATAAAGGCGAGCACTCCGAGCCACAGCGGCGCAGCGAATACAGCGAGCCAGATCCAGGCCGTGTTTTCCTTGGGATCACGCAGGCGGGCGAGAGGAATGGTCGGGGCGTTCATGGGCGACAGGGTCAAGGATTGGTTGTCCCGGCGTCCGCCGGGATCTGGTGAGCGGAAACCCCTGCATTGGCCTACGAGATGC
>CAZUUP010000024.1:3891-21212 GCA_964623105.1 uncultured Akkermansia sp. | reverse complement strand
ATGCTTCGAAGTCGGGCCAAATCGCCACGTAAGAAACAGTGAAATGCGACTCCGATCAATAAACACAGGGTTTTGGAACGCTTCTATGTCCCAGACCAGCGGTATTGCACATACAAACGTATGAAACCGTTGAAAACAAAGGGCGGAACAGCGTTTTACAATCCTTACGCGGCGATTTAGGAAGCCGCCCTGCAACGAGAACCAATCAAACCTTCGCGGTTAACGTTTCGCTCTCTCCCGACGCCCTTGCGGCCCCAACGAGCACCAACTCCGCACGGTCGGCGGGTGTCCTCACCGCGCCGCCCCGCCAGTTCCCCGTCTTGCGCGTCCCCGTCTTGCGCGCTTGCCGCCCACCGCCAAAGCCCTAAGCTCGCCGCATGACTTTCCGAATCACCGCCCGGCAGCCAGCGCAGGACTGCGCTCCCGCCGCCCCGCTGTCCGGCCAGCACGCAGCCCGACCCGCCCGCGGAGCGCGAGTTCCCCCGCCTGCCTTCACCTGAACTGAACTTACCTCCATGCCCCTCCTCGAAGTTCGTAATCTCAAGGTTCATTT
The DNA here is from genome assembly GCA_964623105.1 of uncultured Akkermansia sp. GTDB lineage: Bacteria > Verrucomicrobiota > Verrucomicrobiia > Limisphaerales > BJHT01 > BJHT01. The sequence goes on along the minus strand of CAZUUP010000024.1, from coordinate 20,659 downwards.
CCCTGTCAAACACGGCCTTTTCAGCCGCGTCCGTGACCATGTGAAGGCCGTTGACGACATCAGCCTCACCATCGAACCGGGCGAGACGCTCGGCCTTGTCGGTGAAAGCGGTTGCGGCAAGACCACCCTCGGCCGCGCAATCATCCGCCTCCTGGAACCAACGGCCGGTTCCGTCTGGCTCGACGGCGAGGACATCGCCCGCCTCAGCAGCGGGGAACTGCGCGCCCGGCGGCGGAAGCTGCAGATGATCTTCCAAGACCCGTATGGATCGCTCAATCCCCGCATGACCGTCGGCCAGATCATCGGCGAAGCCATCGACATCCACCGGCTGGCCGACAGTCCGGACGCACGCCAGCGGCGCATTGACGAACTGCTTCGCGCCGTCGGCCTCGATCCGTCCCATTCCCAGCGTTATCCGCACGAGTTCAGTGGCGGCCAGCGCCAGCGCATCGGGATCGCGCGCGCACTCGCGGTCGAACCCAAGCTGATCGTATGCGACGAACCGGTCAGCGCCCTGGACGTCTCGGTTCAGGCGCAAATCATCAACCTGCTGCGGGACTTGCAGACGGCCAAGGGCCTGGCCTACCTGTTCATCGCTCACGATCTGGCGGTGGTCGAACACATCAGCCGACGTGTCATGGTGATGTATCTCGGCAAAGTCGTGGAACTGGCGGATTCCCGGACCATTTGCCGCGAACCGGTTCATCCCTATACTCAGGCGCTTATTTCGGCGGTCCCCGTCGTGGACCCCGATTCCAAACGCAAGCGAATCGTCCTCCCCGGCGACGTCCCGTCACCCATCAATCCACCCGGCGGCTGCCCGTTCCACCCCCGGTGCCCGGTCGCCGAGGCCCGTTGCAAAACCGAGGTGCCTGCGCTGCGCGAAATCAAGCCCGGCCACTGGGCAGCATGCCATCTGGCCAAGTAGGCGTTGAATAGCTCCGCCGCAGTTCCAGTCGGCATAAGGCGCGATCACCCGGTGATGCGCTTTACCCGATGATACCAGTTGAAATCTTGCCCCCCGGCCGCCTCCGGCCCGCTCGCGAACTCGCCTTCACGCTGATCGAACTCCTCGTCGTCATCGCAATCATCGGCATTCTCGCCAGCATGCTCCTGCCCACCCTGGGCGCCGCCAAAGAAAAAGCCCGCAAGATCGTCTGCGTCAATAACCTCAAGCAGGTCGGCCTCGCCGGCCAGCTCTACGCCGACGAGAATGACGAGAATTACCCCCGCCGCGCCGGCCCCTCCGGCCCCCAGCGCCAGAACTGGGCCAGCCTCCTCCAGCCAATTGTTCAAAACCTGACGGTGTACAAGTGCCCGAGCGACACCAACAAACCCTCCACCTTCGGCACCGGCTCCATCTGGCCCGGCGACGCCGCCCCGCGCAGTTACATCATCAACGGCTGGAACGACTGGTTGATCGTCAAATACGGCATCACCAACTGGAACGCCGCTGTAAATGTCACCCGCGAGAGCGAAATCAAATACCCCACCGAAACCATCTTCTTCGGCGAAAAAGAGGCCAACTCCGGTCACTGGTACATGGATTACAACAACGGCGATGACTACAAGGAACTCGAACTCGGCCGCCACAATCGCAGCATCAAGGACCCCACCAGCGCCTCCGGCGGCTCCAATCACGCCTTCACCGATGGCAGCGTCCGCTACTACCGCTACGGCAAAGCCTTCGACCCCATCAACCTCTGGGGCGTCACTGACGACTGGCGCACCAACGGCGCGGCCGTTTTCCCCTGACGGTTCCTCCTACGGGTCACGGACTAGTTTCGCGCGCGAATTCTTCCGCGCCCTCCCACCAACTTCCGGCACCGGCAAAACCTTCCAAATTGCCGCCGCTTTGAATTCACGCCCGGTTTCCGTAGTCCTAAAACGCACCCGACGGGGGGCAAGCAACCGACCTTGTCCACCCCCGCCGGACCGGCCACAGGAAACCGCCGGAACCCGACCGCAATCGCAGAGCTGAATTTTGAAAACATGAACGCCCAGTGTCCGAACCGTCCGCAACCCGCTGCAGCCGCCTTTACCCTGATCGAATTGCTGGTCGTCATCGCCATCATCGGCATACTCGCCAGCATGATCCTTCCCGCCCTCGGTTCCGCCAAGGAAAAGGGCCGGCGCATGTTCTGCATCAACAACCTTCGCCAAGTCAGCCTGTCCGCGATGCTCTACGCAGACGACGATCAGGACCGCTTTCCCCGCTTTGCACCCGGTCCTGCAGGAACCCGCAACTGGCCCGACCTCGTCTTCAGCTACCTCGGCAACCCCAAGTCCTTCAAATGCCCGAGTGACACCAACAATCCCCCGACCTTCGGCAGCGGTTCCGCCCGTCCCGGCGACGCCGCCCCGCGCAGCTACATCATGAACGGCTGGAACGATTTCATCATGACCAACGGCGTTCCCGGTTCCCCGGGCGGCAACCCCATCAACAACAACACCAACGTCGTCCTTTCCACCCAGATCCTGTACCCCGTGGACACCGTTTTCTACAGCGAGAAGGAAAGCACCTCGCCCCACTACCGCATGGACGACATGGACGGCGACTCCTACAAGGAGCTCGAACTCGGCCGCCACAGCCGCGTCAACGTCGGCCCCAACATCAATCAAGGCGGCTCCAACCACGCCATGACCGACGGCAGCGCCGTCTATTTCCGCTACGGCAAAGCCTTCGACCCCCTCAACCTCTGGGGCAACACCGACTGGTGGCGCACCGGCGGCGCCGGCACCTATCCCTGAAACTCCGGGTCCGCCGTCCGACCTCCCCGCCCCGCTCGCAGCCGGGCTTTAAACAGTTTGCCAAACTGCGAACCGCTGGTCTATTTTCCGCTCCCATGAACCGATTCATTTTCGCCGTGTTCCTGACCCTGCTCGCCGTCGCGCCCTCGACGCGCGCCGACGGACCCGACGAACAATACGTGCAAGCCTACCGGTTTATCCAACAGGGCGATGACCTCAAGGCCGGCGGCAATCAGCGCGGCGCCCTCGAACGCTACTACGCCGCCCAGGAGCAACTCCGCAAAATCCAACGCATGGCCCCCAACTGGCAGGCCGGCCTCGTCCGCTACCGCCTCAACGCCGTCAACGCCCTCGTCGCCCCGCTCGCCAAACAATTCCCCGAAGTCCTGCCCCCGAGCGGCCAACCCGTCGTCACCGCGCCTCCCCCGCCAGTCAAAGGCGCTCCCGCCGCCACCAAGGGCGGCCCCCCCGCCGCCACCCCGACCGCCACCCCCGCACTCACCGCCGCCGGCTTCGAACGCCAGTTGGCCCAGAAGAACGACGAACTCATCCGCCTCCGCATGGAAAAGGCCGCCATGGAGGCCGAATATCAGGCCAAGCTCAAGGAAGCCCTCTCCGCCCAATCCACCGGCGCCAACCCCCAGGAAATCGTCCGCCTCGAAGACCGCATCAAATCCCTCCAGAAAGACCTCGACGTCCAAAAGATCAACCACGAGAAATCCACCAAGGCCACCGCCCAGCAGTTGCAGTCCGTTGACGCCCTCACCCGCGAACGCGCCGCCCTCGAAAAACGCATCCAGGAACTCACCGACAAAAACGACAACAAGACCCTCCGCGCCGAAAACGACCAGCTCAAACAACAACTCGCCGACATCAACCGCCAGCTCGGCAACCTCCCCAAGGCCGAAGACCTCCGCCGCGAACTCGCCCAGCTCAAGGCCGAACTCAAGGCCCAGACCACCCTCAACGAGACCCTCGCCCGCGACAACAAGAAGATGGAGATTCTCCTCACCGAACTCCCCGACCTCAAACCCGGCCAGCGCTAACCGCTCCATCCGGTCCGGCCCGGCCCGGCGTCGCCCCGTCTCCTTCTCCCAGCGTCTCCCCATCCCGCCACTTCGGCGCCCGGCCGCATGCTCCGCCAGTCCGCCCACGAACTCACCGTTTCGACCCGCGGCCGCGGCTTCTACGAAATCACCGCCGACCTCCGCCGCTTTGTTCGTGACAGCGCCATCCAAACCGGCCTGCTCGTCATCCACCTGCGTCACACCAGCGCCTCGCTTTTGATCCAGGAAAACGCCGACCCCGAAGTCCGCCGCGACCTCGAACGCTTCTTCTCCCGGCTGGTCCCCGACGGCGACCCGCTCTTCCAGCACACGAGCGAAGGCGACGACGACATGCCCGCCCATGTCCGCACCGCCCTCACCGCCGTGAATCTCACCATCCCCGTCCACCACGGCCAACCCGCCCTCGGCACCTGGCAGGGCGTCTATGTCTGGGAACACCGCCAACTGCCGCACACACGCCGCGTCGCCCTCCACCTCGTCGGCGAATAGACTCGCCAATCTCGCATCCGGCTGACACCTTCCCGCCGCCTTTTCAAACCCTGCGACGACATGCCAAAACTTCTCCACCTCCACGCCGCTGCCCTCCTTCTCGCGACGTTTGGCTTCCTTTCCGCCGCCGAAAACAAAGCTCCGCGCTTCGGATTTACCGGCCCGGAAATCTTCCCCCTCGACCAGCAGATTGGCCAACTCCACGCCGCCGATCTCGACGGTGACAAGCTTCAGGACCTCATCGTCGTCAACAACGCCCGCTCGAAGATCACCCTCCTTTTCAATCAGACCGGACGGACCAACCTCGCCGCCCGAGCCACCACTGAAGCCCGCCGCGAACTCAACGAACTCCCCGCCGGCTCGCGCTTTCGCGTTGAATCCATCGCCTCCGAAAAACGCATCGCCAGCCTCACCGTCACCGACCTCAATGGCGACGGACGCCCCGACATCGCCTACTACGGCGAACCCAAGGAACTCGTCGTCCTCCACAACCTCGGCTCCAACACCTGGAGCCAGCCCAAACGCTGGCAGATCGAGGACGGCCAGCTCTCCCCCAACATCCTCACCCATGGCGACCTCAACGGCGACCAGCGCACCGACCTCGTCCTCCTCGGCGAAAACCACATCTACCTCCTCGCCCAACAGGCCGACCACACCCTCGGCGAACCCCAGAAAATCCCCTTCAGCGGCTCCGTCAAATCCGTCCAAATCCTCGACATCAACGGCGACGGACGCGACGACCTCCTCCTCGTCAACTGGGAAAACCCCGCCCCCTTCCGCTTCCGCCTCCAGAACTCCGCCGGCCAGCTCGGCCCCGAAATCAACTTCACCTTTCCCCCCGTCCGCTCCTACTGGGCCGATGATCTCGACCACGATCGCAAAACCGAAATCATCACCATCGCCCAGCAGTCCGGGCGCGCCCAAATCTCCAACTTCATCCAGAAACCCGCCGAAGCCCTCTCCGGCAAACTCCGTCACGGCCAGTTCCAGCTCCTCCCCGTCAACCGCTCCGACAAAGCCCGCCGCGGCATGATCTGGGCCGACCTCAACGGCGACCAGCTCACCGACCTCCTCGTCGCCGAACCCGACAGCGGCCAGCTCACCCTCTTCCTCCAGCAACCCGACGGCACCTTCGCCGCCCCGCGTTCCTTCCCCACCCTCTCCGGCATCAGCGAGATCGCCGTCGCCGACTGGAACGGCGACGGCAAGCCCGATATTTTTCTCCTCAGCCCCGAGGAACGCCAGGTCGGCGTCACCCGCCTCGAAGCCAATGGACGCATCCCCTTTCCCACCATCCTTCCCCTTGACGGCCGCCCCCTCGGCCTCGTTGTCGGCCCGCTCCAACCCGGCGCCAAACCCACCGCCCTCATCATCACCGATCTCGATGGCAAACGCTCCCTCCAGTTCCGCACCGCCGACGGCAACGTCCAAACCCGGAAATTCAGCGACACCTTCAAATCCAACCCCACCGCCCTCGCCCTCCACGATGTCGATCAAAACGGCCTCGCCGACCTGGTTATCCTCATCCCCTACGAAAAAGTAAAAATCCTCCGCCAGCTCGCCGACCGCCAGTTCGAGGAACTCGACATCGCCCCGCCCGGCGGCGTCGTCGAGCAACCTTGGTTCAGCGCCGCCGACGTCGATGCCGATGGCAAACCCGAACTCCTCCTCGCCCAGAAGAACTTCGTCCGCGCCGTCCTGCTCCAGCCCGAATCCAAACTCGGCGGCACCACCAACAAACCCGCCTGGACCTTCCTCGTAAAAGACCAGATCAACGGCTCCGCCAACCACTCTCGCATCGTGGCCGCCGCCGCCGTCCCCAACGGCGGTCCCAACAAATCCAGCCTCTTCCTCCTCGACGCTGAACGCAAACTCCTCACCCTCAGCGAACGCGACGCCAGCGGCGTCTGGCGCGTCGTCCGCAATCTCCCCCTTCCCTTCACCGATTTCTCCTCCCTTCGCAGCGTCAACGTCGCCGCCAAACAGCCCAACAGCCTCGCCTTTCAGGGCATCAACGCCGCCGCCTGGCTCGTCTTCGACGGACCCGTCTGGGAGATTCAGGAACTCGATGGCTACGAAACCCCCATCAAAGACGGTCGCCTCATGGACGTCGTCACCGGCGACCTCAACAATGACGGTCGCAAAGACCTCGTCTTCCTCGAAACCGCCAAGAACCACCTCGACATCGTCACCTTCGAGAAACCCCACCAGCTCAAACCCTCCGACCGCTGGCAGGTCTTCGAGGAACGCACCTTCCGCAGCCGCCGCGGCGACGCCCCCGAGCCCCGCGAGGCCCTCGTCATCGACTTCAACGGCGACGGCAAAAACGACCTCGCCGTCATCGTCCACGACCGCATCCTGATCTACTTGCAGGAGTGACCCGCGGGTCCCCTACCGTTCGTAATTCCCGCTCCAGCCCCACCTGCCACGCTTGTCTTCGTTCCACGCGGACGCCACTCTTCGCCCCATGCAATCCCACGAATTGCTTCGCGAAGTCCTCAAGGGTCAAAGCGCCAAGCAGGTCGCAGCCGACCTCGGCCTCTCCCTGTCGATGATCTACAAATGGTCCGAACCGCCCGACACCGCCGCCGGTTCGGGCACTCCCAATCCCCTCGACCGCATTGCCGCCCTCCAGCGCGCGACCGGCGACGTCCGTCTCATCCAGTGGCTGTGCGAACGCGCGAATGGCTATTTCGTCCGCAACCCGCCGGTCAAAAGCAACGAACCCCAACACCTCTTTCCCGCCACCAATGAAGTCGTGCAGGAATTCGCCGACCTGCTGGCCGTGGTTGCCACCGCCGCCGGCGACAACCACATCTCCCACTCCGAGGCCGCCAGCATTCGCGCCCGCTGGGAGGAACTCAAAACCGCCACCGAGGGCTTCGTGCGCTGTTGCGAAGAAGGCAATTTTACCCGCATCCGTGGCGATTCCCCGCTCCCCGTCACCCCCGCCAAATCGCCTGACGCCACCAAATCACCCCGCCGCCCCGTCCCGCAACGACCCACCCCTCCTGACGCACCCGCCCCGGCTGGTCCCACCCGCCGGCACCGGTAATCAGGGCGCCCTGATACCCTCGCAACGTCTGCCCCGACACCCCGCGAGCGCCAATACTTTTTTTGAAACCGCTTGACTCAAACATGTTAGAATAATAAAGCCTCCCGGACACCGTTGGAGAAACTCTGGCTGTGGTGTCGTTTTGCCGGGCTCCGCAGGTTCCGAAGAGAGAAAAGTATTATGCGCCAAACAAAACCGAAGGCTCCCGCAACCCTGCTGTTCTTGCTCACCTTCTTCGCCGCCGCCCCGCTCTTTGCCGGCGAGGCGGACATCAAAATCCCCGACCTCGGCTCGGTGGTCTTCAACTTGTTCGGTTCCCAGGTCACCGGCATCGCGCTGATGTACTTCGGCCTCCTAGTCTGCGCCCTCGGGGTTGTTTACGGCTGGATGCAATACGTGCAGACCAAAAACCTGCCGGTGCATTCCTCGATGGCCGCCGTGTCCAAGATCATCTGGGAAACCTGCAAAACCTACCTCTTCCAGCAGGGCAAATTCCTCGCCGCGCTCTGGGTGCTCATCGCCATCTGCATGACCTATTACTTCGGCGTTCTGGCCCACAACTCGGCCGGCAACGTCATCGTGATCTTGCTCGCGTCGGTGCTCGGCATCCTCGGCAGCTACGGCGTGGCCTGGTTCGGCATCCGCATCAACACCGTCGCCAACAGCCGCGCGGCGTTCTCCGCATTGCAGGGCAATCCGCTCGCCACGCTGCTCATCCCGCTCAAGTCCGGCATGAGCGTCGGCCTGCTGCTCGTCGCCACCGAGCTCTTCTTCATGATCTGCATCCTGACTTTCCTCCCCAAGGAACTGGCCGGCCCCTGCTTCATCGGCTTCGCCATCGGCGAATCGCTCGGCGCCTCGGCCCTCCGCATCTGCGGCGGCATTTTCACCAAGATCGCCGACATCGGCGCGGATCTGATGAAGATCGTCTTCAACCTGCCCGAAGATGATCCCCGCAATCCTGGTGTCATCGCCGACTGCACCGGGGACAATGCCGGTGACTCGGTCGGACCCACGGCCGACGGCTTCGAGACCTACGGCGTCACAGGCGTCGCGCTCATCGCGTTCCTCGCGCTGGCGCTTGCCGCCAACGCATCACTGTGCGCAACGCTCATCGTCTGGCTCTTCGCCATGCGCATCCTGATGGTGATCACCTCGCTGGTCAGCTACTGGGTGAACGACTTCGTCAGCGCCGCCGTGTGGGGCAAGTCCAAGGATTTCAACCTCGAACACCCCCTGACGAACCTGGTCTGGATTACGTCGATCATCTCGATCCTCGTGACCTATCTCGCGAGCTACCTGCTGCTGGCCCCGCTGCCCAAACACGAGGGCCTCTGGTGGGTTCTCTCCAGCATCATCTCCCTCGGCACCCTCGCCGGAGCGCTGATCCCCGAATTCACCAAGATCTTCACCTCCACCGAGAGTCGCCACGTCAAAGAGGTCGTCACCTCCTCCAAACAGGGCGGTGCTTCCCTCAACATCCTGTCCGGCCTCGTCGCCGGCAACTTCTCCGCCTTCTGGACCGGCCTGTGCATCCTGTTGCTGATGTTCGGTGCCTACTACTGCTCCAGCCACGCCGCAGTGCAGAATATGATGCCCGCCGAATTCCGCTTTGCCGCCCCCATCTTCGCCTTCGGACTCGTGGCGTTCGGCTTCCTCGGCATGGGACCGGTAACGATCGCCGTCGATTCCTTCGGACCGGTGACGGACAATGCCCAGTCGGTCTATGAACTCTCACAGATCGAGGGCAAGAAGGGCATCTCGGCGGAAATCGAAAAGGACTTCGGCTTCAAGCCCGACTTCGAGGGTGCCAAGCATCAGCTCGAAAAGGGCGACGGCGCGGGCAACACCTTCAAGGCCACCGCCAAGCCGGTGCTCATCGGCACCGCCGTTGTCGGCGCCACCACCATGGTGTTTGGCATCATCATGATGTTGAAAGGCATCTACCCCGACACCATTGCCAAGCTCTCGCTCGTGCATCCCGAGGCGATCATGGGCCTCCTGATGGGCGGCGCGGTTATCTACTGGTTCACCGGCGCCTCGACCCAGGCAGTCGTCACCGGTGCCTACCGCGCAGTCGTTTACATCAAGGACAACATGAAGCTCGACGCCTCGACCGCCTCGACCGAGGCCTCGAAGGAAGTCGTAAAGATCTGCACCCAATACGCGCAGAAGGGCATGATCAACATCTTCATCGTCATCTTCTGCTTCTCCCTCGCGCTGGCCTTCTTCGACCCCTTCTTCTTCATCGGCTACCTCATCGGCATGGCGTTCTTCGGCCTCTATCAGGCCATCTTCATGGCCAATGCGGGCGGCGCGTGGGACAACGCCAAGAAGATTGTCGAGGTCGAGCTGAAGATGAAAAACACCCCGCTGCACGCCGCCACCGTCGTCGGCGATACTGTGGGTGATCCGTTCAAGGACACCTCGTCCGTCTCCCTCAACCCGGTCATCAAGTTCACCACCCTCTTCGGGTTGCTGGCTGTCGAGATCGCCGTCGAGATGAAAGACAAGGGCGTCAAAACCGGCATCGGCGTGTTCTTCTTCATTGTCGCGCTGATCTTCGTTTACCGCTCCTTCTACGGCATGCGCATCCCCGAGGATGCGGCGCGCAAGTGAGGGCGGAGGTAGGCGCGGACGAGCGGGAAAGTGCGACGCCCCTCCGGCGTCGCCGCCGACGTGAGGAGGCGGATAGGGCGGACCGGAAGGAGCGGATGGTTCCCGCGTTGGGCGCGGCCGTCCGCCTCCTTACGTCCGTGGCTGCGGGATCCACCCTCACAATGTGCCGGAGCGCCGAGCATTGCTCGGCTCGAACCATCCGCATTTGTTCAGGCCGGGCAATGCTCGGCACTCCATCGCACTCCTTGCGCGCCCTTCGCCCCCACTTCACCACACGACCATGCCCAGCAAAGACGACATCCTGATCGAGGAGCAGTTCGCCCAGACCCGGATGAAAGCCGGCACCTTCCGGCGCTTGATGGGCTACGTGCGTCCGTATCGCCGGCTGTTCATCATCAACCTGGTATTCACTGTCCTCGCCACGGTCTCACAATTGCTCGGGCCGAAATTCATCCAGCTTGGCATCGACCGGCATCTCACCCACATCGCCAGCGCCGAGACGGCGGCCCGCGGCATTTTGATCATCAGCGCCGTTTACCTCGCCAATCTGGTGGTCGGCTGGGTGCTCTCGATCATCCAGGTGAAGAGCGCCATCGCCGTCGGCCAGGGCGCGATGAACGACCTCCGACTGGCGGTCTTCGAGCACATCCAGAAGCTCTCCCTCAGCTACTTCGACAAGACGCACCAGGGCCGCATCCTCAACCGCGCGGGCAACGACATTGATTCCCTTGACCGCATCCTGACCTGGGGCGTCAGCTCGCTCTTCTCCAGCGCAATCACCTTCGTGGGTGTCGTCGCTCTCATGCTGCAATACGACTGGCGGCTGTGCCTCGCCGTCAGTTTCGTCCTCCCACCCCTCGCGTGGGCCACGCACCTGTTCCAGAAACGTGGCATGACCGCCTACCGCCGGATGCGCGAACAAGGTTCCCTCCTCACCGCCGCCATCGCCGAGAACATCACCGGCGTCCGCGTCGTACAGGCCTTCGCGCGGGAACCGGCAAACCTCGCCCGCTTTCAGGAAATCCACGAGGGCTACGGCCAGCGCGTGCTGGTGGCGGCGAAAATCTTCCACACCTACATGCCGTTCGTTGCGCTCGTCTCCGGCCTCGGCACCGTGATCATCCTCGGCTACGGCGGCTCCCTCGTGTTGCACCGGGAAATCACCGTCGGCGAACTCGCCGCCTTCATCCTCTACCTCGGTATGTTCTTCGGCCCCATCCAGTCCATGGGCGACCTCTACAACGCCCTGCTCTCCACCGCCGCCAGCGCCGAGCGCATCTTTCAACTCCTCGACACCCAACCGCAGGTGCGCGACCGACCCGGGTCCGGCCCGCTCCCACCCATCCACGGCCACATCATTTTCCGGGACGTATGGTTTCGTTACGACACCACCCCGCCCGACACCTGGGTGCTCAAGCACCTCAACCTCGAAGCCCGGCCCGGCGAAACCGTCGCGCTCGTCGGCGCCACCGGCTCGGGCAAGTCGAGCATCGTCAGCCTCCTCATGCGCTTCTACGAACCGCAGCGCGGACAAATCACGTTTGACGGCGTGGACCTCGGGACCGCGACCCTCGATTCCCTCCACCGGCAGATTGGCATCGTCACTCAGGACAACTTCCTCTTCACCGGCACGCTGATGGAAAACCTCAAGTTCGGCCGCGCCGACGCCACCGACGACGAAGTGCGCGAAGCCGCCCGCACCCTCGGCACCCACGAACTCATCGAACGCCTCGAAAAAGGCTACGACACGAAGATCTCCGAACGCGGCGGCAACCTCAGCGCCGGCGAGCGCCAGCTTGTCTGCTTCACCCGCGCCATGGTCGCCCGCCCGCGCCTGCTGATCCTCGACGAAGCCACGAGCGCCGTGGATCCGCAGACCGAGCGCGTCATCCAGCACGCACTCGAGAAACTCTTCGAACGCCGCACGTGCTTCGTCGTCGCCCACCGCCTCTCCACCGTCCGGCACGCCCACCGCATCCTCGTCCTCAGTCACGGCGAAATCATCGAACAGGGCACCCACGACGAACTGCTCGCCCGCGGCGGCGCCTACGCCCGCCTGCACGAGGAATTCGTGCGGAAGTGATCCCCCGCCCAACCCCTCACGGCCGCCGGAAAAAGGTCTCCCGCAACGTGCCCCGCTCCGTCCTGACCACCGTGCCCACCCCTACCCCGTTGCGCTCGAACCATCCCCGATTCGTTTCCAGCACATACTGGATGTTGTCCGATCCCGCCGTCACCCCCGTCTCATCCAGCCGCTTCAGTTCCCGGATTTCGGCAATCACCCCCTCCGGATCGATGTAAGCCGCCGACAGCGGCAACACCGTGTTCTTCATCCAGAAGGACGCCCGGTGCGCCTGCGGAAAAACAAACAGCATTCCCTCCATCTCCGCCATGTTCGTGCGAAACATCATCCCCCGCTGCTTCTGCTCCGGCGTGATCGCCAGTTCCGCCGTCATTTCGTGCGGCCCCAGCCAGAGCTTGAGCGTGGGCAGCTTCGGCTGAGCCTGCCCGTCCGTCATCCCATCCGCCGCCGCCGGCGACGGCGGGGCTGCCGGTTTGTCACAACCCATGCCCATCCCCAACCCCAGCACCACCAGCAGACCGATGATTCGCAAATGCTTCATGATTTTTACCCGCACATAAACCGCCCCAAGCTCGGCCGCCGTCGGCCTTTGGCCGGTCTGGCCGCTACGGCTTCAAATTCCGCTCCATCCAACCCACCGTCTTCTGCCACATCTCCGGCAGATACACGTGCCCGAGGTCCGGATAAATCACATTCTCAAAGTCCGCCTCCCGCCCATACAACCCATACACCGGCTTCACCCGGCGCTCGATGATGCGGATGCCCTCCACTGGCGAGCCATAATCCTTGTCGCCCGTCATGAACAACATCGGCCGCGGTGCCGCCAGCGCCACCACCGCCTCCGTGTCGAAATATCCCAGCATCCCCGGCACAAAATAATAGATCCCGTGATACTTCAACCCCTGGATTCGCACCAGATCCCGATACCGCGTCAGGCACGCCACCGCTACCCCGCACTTCGGACGCTCATCCAGCGCCATGATCCACCACGTCCGCGTCGCTCCCATGCTGATGCCCGTGACACCAATCCTTGTCGCGTCCACCTCGGGACGCGAGCTGAGATAATCCAACGCCATCAGGTCGTCCCGAATGATCATCCCCCACAGCGAGCGCCCCGCCCACAGATTGAACTTGCTCGCCGACATCTCGCCCCCGCTCCCCTTTTCCGCCGGACCGCCCGGCCCCATCCCGTTGCGCTCGCCAAAACAGTAGGCGTCGATTCCAAGCACCACGTAGCCCTTGCGCGCCAGTTCCGGTCCCGCCGCCACCGGCGTCGCGTTCGTCTTCAGCATCTCCTCCTTGCCAATGTCGTATTGTCCCCCGTGCCAGTGGCAATAAAGGATCGCCGGCCGTTTCCCCGCCGCCTGCTTCGGCAGGAACACATACCCCGGCACCGTCGCCCCGGCACCGTTGTCGAACGTAAACTTCTCCAGCACGAAATCCCCTTTGTCCTCGCGACTGAGCGTCTTCACCTCCGGGCGCAACGGTCGCGCCGGCAGTTTCCCCAGCAATTCCCGCAACCGCGCCCGGACCTCCAACCGCTCCTTCTCCCACGCCTCGCGCGCTGGTGGCGCCGCAAACTCCGGCCCCGCCGGCAATGCTTCCAACCAGCGTTCGGCATTGGATTTTTCCGTCTGCGCCATCATCGAGGTTGCCGCCGATACTGTCAGCCACAGCGCCAACCGCAAGCCCCGCAAGCCCGGCAGCATGCCGGAGCCGTCCCCTGCCCTGCCCCCAAAACCACAAAGTTTTGCCGTCATCAGCCCTTGATAGCACAGCCCCGCCGGGTTTCCAAAACTCTCTTGCATTGCCCCCCTCCCTCCCTAGTTTTTCGCGCATGTTCGACCTTGTAGCCCGCGCCAAATCCATCGACACCGCCAACGCCAATCCCGCCGGCCCGACGTCCGAATTGCAGCATCCCGACCGTTTCGTCCGCCGTCATATCGGCCCGAGCACCGCCGAAACCACCGCGATGCTCGGCTCTCTCGGCTTTAAATCTCTGGCCGACCTCATCGACCAAGCCGTCCCTGCCAACATCCGCCGCCACACACCGCTGCAACTTCCTGACGCCGAAAGCGAGGCTGCCGCGCTTGCCCGCCTTCGCTCAATGGCCGCCAAAAACCAGGTCTTCCGCTCCTATCTCGGCCTCGGCTACTACGACACCATCACCCCGCCCGTCATCCAGCGAAACATCCTCGAAAACCCCGGCTGGTACACACAATACACACCCTACCAGGCCGAGGTCGCCCAAGGCCGGCTCGAATCACTCCTCAATTTCCAGACGATGGTCTGCGACCTCACCGGCCTGCAAATCGCCAACGCCTCGCTCCTCGACGAAGCCACTGCCGCCGCCGAGGCCATGACCATGTGCCATCGCGTCAAGGAAGCGGAGAACCGCAACGTTTTCTTCGTCGCCGCTGACTGTCATCCGCAAACGATTGAACTCGTTCGCACCCGCGCCCATCCCCTCGGACTCGAAGTCGTCGTGGGCCAACCCGCCGAATTCACGTTCGGCCCTGCCGTCTTCGGCACTTTGATTCAGTATCCCGCCACCGACGGATCCGTGCGCGATCACCAGGCCTTCGCCGAACGCGCCCACGCCGCCGGCGCGCTCGTCGTCGTCGCCACGGACTTGCTCGCGCTCACGCTCCTGCGCCCGCCCGGTGAATTCGGAGCCGATGTCGCCATCGGCAGCGCCCAGCGCTTCGGCGTCCCGCTCGGCTACGGCGGACCGCACGCCGCCTTCATGGCCACACGCGACGCCTTCAAACGCCAGATGCCCGGACGCCTCGTCGGCGTCTCCAAGGACTCGCGCGGCCGCCCCGGCCTCCGCCTCTCGCTCGGCACGCGCGAGCAGCACATCCGTCGCGAAAAGGCCACCAGCAACATCTGCACGGCCCAGGCGCTCCTCGCCAACATGGCCGCGATGTACGCCGTATATCACGGCCCCGCCGGCCTGCGCCAGATCGCCGAACGCGTCAACCGTCTCACCGCCATCCTCGACGCCGGTCTCCGTCGCCTGGGCCACACCACCGGAGCCGCACCCTTCTTCGACACGCTAACCATCACGCTCAAAAACACCACCAGCGCCGACGTTGTCAAAATCGCCGAGAAGCACCTTGTCAATCTGCGCGTCGTCAACGCCTCCACCGTCGCCGTCTCGCTCGACGAAACCACCGACCCCGAGGACGTCCAGCTTCTCCTCCGCATCTTCAACGGCGACACCGCGCCCGCCTTCAGCGTCAACGAACTCAACACCACCGTCGCCACCGGTTTCAGCGCGCCGCTCGCGCGCACCAGCGCGTTCCTCACGCACGCCGTCTTCAACCGCTACCACTCCGAGACCGAGCTGCTGCGCTATATGCGCCGCCTCGAATCGCGCGACCTCTCGCTCTGCCACTCGATGATTCCGCTCGGCTCCTGCACGATGAAGCTGAATGCCACGAGCCAGATGTTTCCCGTGAGCTGGCCCGAGTTCGCGCGCCTCCATCCCTTCGCGCCGCTCAAGCAAACCCGCGGCTACCAGATGATGTTCGAGCAACTCGAACACTGGCTCGCCGAGATCACCGGCTTCGCGGGCATTTCCCTCCAGCCCAACGCCGGTTCGCAGGGCGAATACGCCGGCCTCCTCGTCATCCACAAATATCACGAGACCCGCGGCGAGACGCACCGCAACATCTGCCTCATCCCCACCTCCGCCCACGGCACCAACCCCGCCAGCGCCGTCATGGCCGGCCTCACCGTCGTCGCCGTCGCCTGCGACAAGGACGGCAACGTCGATCTCGCCGACCTCCGCGCCAAGGCCGCCGAACACGCGAATAATCTCTGCTGCCTCATGATCACCTATCCCTCGACCCACGGCGTCTTCGAGGCCGGCATCCGGGAAATCTGCGAGATCATCCACACCCACGGCGGCCAGGTGTACATGGACGGCGCGAACCTCAACGCCCAGGTCGGCCTCTGCCGCCCCGGCGACATCGGCGCGGATGTCTGCCATCTCAACCTCCACAAAACCTTCTGCATCCCGCACGGCGGCGGCGGCCCCGGCATGGGCCCCATCGGCGTCGCCGAACATCTCGTCGATTTTCTCCCCGGCCATCCCGTCGTGAACCTCGGCGGCGAAGACCCCATCGGCGCCATCTCCGCCGCGCCGTGGGGCAGCGCGAGCATCCTCCCGATTTCCTGGATGTACATCGCCACCATGGGACCGGCGGGACTGACCGAAGCCACGCAGTTCGCCATCCTCAACGCCAACTACATCGCCCGCCGCCTCGCCCAGCACTATCCGATTCTCTACCAAGGCGCGACCGGCCTCGTCGCCCACGAGTGCATCCTCGACCTGCGCGGCTTCAAGACCGTCACCGTCGAAGACCTCGCCAAGCGCCTCATGGATTACGGCTTCCACGCCCCGACCATCTCCTGGCCCGTGCCCGGCACCGTGATGGTCGAACCCACCGAGAGCGAATCAAAGGAAGAACTCGACCGCTTCTGCGACGCCATGATCGCCATCCACGCCGAGATCATGGCCATCGAATCCGGCACCGCCGACAAAGCCAACAACCTCCTCAAAAACGCCCCACACACCGCCGACATGCTCGCTGCGGAAAACTGGAACCGCCCCTACACCCGCGCCCAGGCCGCCTACCCCGCGCCGTGGCTGCACGACCACAAATTCTGGCCCGCCGGCGGCCGCATCGACAACGT
>CAZUUP010000024.1:0-3791 GCA_964623105.1 uncultured Akkermansia sp. | reverse complement strand
ACCACAAATTCTGGCCCGCCGGCGGCCGCATCGACAACGTCTTCGGCGACCGCAATCTCGCGTGCTCGTGCGTCGGAATGGAAGCGTACGCGCCCTGATGCTCGGCTATCAGGATTAGACTCCCCCAGTGGAGAAACCTCCGCCAAAACGCGGCCACGCGTGACTTATCGTCGCGATATCAATACCCTTCCCTCGTGCCTGATCTCTCCAACGGCAAACCAGCGCCCCCGGCGCACGCCCCCTCCGAGCGCGCCCGCCTGCGCCTGCGGGTGACCAAGGCCGCCGAGTCCGCCATTCGCGCCCGACACCCGTGGGTCTTCTCCGACAGCGTCCTCGAGCAAAATCGCGCCGGCGAAGTCGGCGACCTCGCGGTGATCTACGACCGCCAGGACAAGTTTCTCGCCCTCGGCCTCTTCGACCCCGATTCACCCCTGCGGGTGCGCATCGTCCATGTCGGCAAACCCGCCACCATCGACCGCGATTGGTGGGCCCGCCGGCTCGACGAAACCATCACCCGGCGGCGCGGCCTGTTCGACGACCAGACCAATGGCTATCGCTGCATCAATGGCGAAAGCGAAGGTTGGCCCGGACTGATTCTCGACCGCTACGCCACCACCCTCGTGCTCAAGCTCTATACGGCGGCGTGGCTGCCAAGACTCGAGGAAGTGGTCTCGCTGCTGCGCGAAAAGCTGCCGCACGAACATCTCGTCCTGCGCCTCAGCCGTAACATCCAGATGATCGCGCAATCCAGCTTCAACCGGTCCGAGGGCGAGTCGCTCGGACCCGTCGAACCGCCCGACCTCGTCATTTTCAGCGAGAACGGACTGCGCTTCGAGTCCGACCCGCGACGCGGCCAGAAGACCGGGTTCTTTCTGGATCAACGGGAAAACCGCCGCCGCGTCGCCAGCCTCTCGGCCGGGCGCGACGTTCTGAATGCGTTCAGTTTCACGGGCGGCTTTTCCGTCCATGCCGCCCACGGCGGAGCGCGGCGGGTCACCGATGTTGATATCAGCGAGCACGCCCTCGCCGGGGCCCGGCGCAACTTCGCCCTGAATCAGGCGGACCCGCTCGTCCACGCCTGCCAGCATGAAACCGTGCAGGCAGACGCCTTTTTCTGGCTCGAAAAACAATCCCAACAGTTCGACGTCGTCATTCTCGATCCGCCGTCACTGGCCAAACGGGAAACCGAACGCGGCCGCGCGATCCAGGCTTACGAGCGGCTGAATCGCCTGGGCATCGCCCGGTTGCGTCCCGGCGGCATCCTTGTCGCCGGATCCTGTTCTGCTCATGTTTCGGCAGACGAGTTTTTCAATGCGGTTCGAGCCGCCGCCGCAGCCTCCGGCCGGCGCTTCACTGAATTTGCAACGGAACGCCACGCGCCGGATCATCCGGCGACGTTCCAAGAGGCCGAGTATCTCAAGTGCATTTATCTTCGCTTGGAAAAATGACCGCGTGCACCCACTTCCGGCAAAAGCCCCCCGCTTCCCTCTTCTCCCGACACACCCGATACCTCGGGAAACCAAAACAGGCCCGGCAAAAACCAATTGAAGGTTGGGGGTCACGTCGGTCCTAATCGTCCAACTACTTGTGAGCAACTCACCTGATCCCCTTTCACTTCCGGAGAAGTGGGATTCCTCCACCGTCCTCGGGGCTCTGGCGCTGACCGCGGATGATGCGATTATCGTGCTGGATGAAGGCCGGGGGATTTGTTTCTACAACCACGGGGCAGAGCGCATCTTCGGATGGCGGGCGGACGAAATGCTGGGCAAGCCGCTGGACATCCTGATTCCCGAACGGTTCCGCGCAAAGCACAAGCAACACATCCGGCAATTTGCCAGCGAACCGACGGCGGCGCGAACCATGGGCTCGCGCTCAACAATTTGTGGGTTGCGCGCCAATGGCCAGGAATTCCCCGCCGAGGCGAGCATCGCCCGATTCTTCGTCGGCGAACGGCGCTACTTCGGCGTGATCCTCCGCGACGTCACCCAGTTGGTCGAAGCACGGCGCGAGATCGAACGGCTGAAAGGCCTCCTCCCCGTGTGCGCCTACTGCCGCAAGGTGCGGGACGACTCCGGCTACTGGCAGGAACTGGAGCAATACTTGGAGAGCCACAGCAACCTCTCCGTCACCCACGGAATCTGCAAAGAGTGCCTCGCAAAAGTCATGCCGGCACCAAAAGCGACTTCTTCCGATTTGCCCCCCGGCTCGCCCGCCGACCGGCCTCGCTCCTGACGGCTCCCTGAGCCACCGACACCTCAACTCATCTGCCATCGCGCCAGTCGCGCCTGCAAACGGTCGAGATGCGAGTGTTCCCGGGCCAGCGCGGGAAAATCCCGCAGCAATCGCTCCAGCGTCGGAACCGTCCCCCAGGCCGTGACTGTGAAAACCTCGTGCGTGCGCGCGGAACTGATGCCCAGTTCAACATTCTGCCGCGTAAAACGTGCCCGCAGCGATTCGCGCCACTCGTCCATGTTCTGCGGCGGTTGCATGTGATGCCGTCCCACCCACGGCAGCCATTCGCGGATTTGCGACTGATGGCACCAGGTGACATCCGCGATGTACGGAAACAAATCCTCCACATCCACCGCCAGATCGAATCCGTGCGAGCCAAACATGTAACCGTCGTACACATTGATGATCACCGGCGTGTTTCGCTGGTCCGAGCGGGTTTCATCCGCCGGATATTCGGGGGTGAACGCATGCGGAACGTTGATCATGTAGGCAACATGCCGCACCGCTTCCGCCACGGTCGCGTGATCCGGATGCACCCCCGCCAGCGGATCGGCCGCCACCGGAGGACAAAACAGATAATCGGGCTCAAATTCGCGGATGGCCTTCCACAACCCCGCCAGCAACGACGGACCGACCTGCAGGCAGCCCTCGCGTGGCACGCTGCCATCCGGCAATCGCAGCACATCAAATTGATACCTGCCGATGTCCGCCGACCGCTGCTGCTCGGCGAATCGCAGCCGCCCGGTCTCCTCCCGCGTGCGGAATTGATGGCCAGCCTGTCCGTCCGTGCAGACCAACACCTTGCCCGTAAACGCACCACCCAGGTTCCGCCGCCAGTGCTCGAAGGTCCCGCTGGCGACAAACTCAAAATCATCAAAGTGCGCGTGGACAAAGAGTGCTTTCATACGCGGGAAAGGATTCTTGCTGTTACCTGATGTGGAAAGGCGAAAATCCGCCGCCTTCCACCCGGATCGATCGCCGGTCCGCCCCGAAAGCCCCCGCCGCACGCATTGCCGCACCATTTCCGGGTGCCACCCATGCCCAAGAAAAAATGGTGTCAAATCCCACCCCGCATTTGCTAACTTTCGAGCCCAGATGAAGGGAACACTGAACGCACGCCAAGCTGGGGCACTTCGGGCCTTGGTCGAGAAGACGGTCGCCAACACGCCCGTTTACGACATCCACACCCACCTCTACGACCCGGCCTTTGGCGATCTGCTGCTTTACGGAATCGACGATCTGCTGATCTATCACTACCTGGTCGCCGAGGCGTTTCGTTACTTTGACATTCCCTACGACAAATTCTGGGCCCTCACCAAGGAACAGCAGGCCGGGATGATTTGGGAGGCACTGTTCATCCAACACTCTCCCATCTCAGAAGCTTGCCGCGGTGTGCTGACCACCCTGAATTCCCTCGGACTCGACGTCAAAAAGCGTGACCTGCCGAAGCTCCGCAAATGGTTCGCCGGCTGGAAACCCCGGGACTACGTCACCCGCTGCATGGACCTCGCCAAGGTCGAGCGCATCTGCATGACCAACTCGCCGTTCGACGATCAGGA
>CAZUUP010000023.1:0-21453 GCA_964623105.1 uncultured Akkermansia sp. | reverse complement strand
GCGAGACGCGGGTCATCTTCCAGCATGAGGGGCTGGAGCCGGCGATGAATTCGTGGGATCGGGGCACCAACCGGCTGGCCTACGCGATCATGCTGGCGGCGATGGTGATCGGCTCGGCGGTGGTGGTGCATGCGAAGATCCCGCCGGTCTGGCGGGAAATCCCGGTGATCGGCCTGGCGGGTTTCATCATCTCGGCGCTGATGGCGGTGGGTTTGATCCTGGCGATTTTGAAGCACGGGAAGATGTGATCGCTGCGGGACTGTTGGCGGGGCGCAGGGCCTTGCCGGGGGAACGGGGTGGGTTCAAATTGCGGAGGTCGAAACAACATTATGGCAGTGCAATTCAAAGATTATTACTCGGTCCTGGGAGTTCCGCGCGGTGCATCCGCCGAGGACATTCGCAAGGCATTCCGGAAGCTTGCGCGGCAGTATCATCCAGACGTGGCGAAGGACAAAAAGGCTGCGGAGGAGCGTTTCAAGGAGATCAACGAGGCCAACGAGGTGCTGAGTGATCCCGAGAAGCGGCGCCGGTACGACGAACTGGGCGCCAACTGGCGGCAGGGGGCGGATTTCGAGCCGCAGCCCGGCTTTCGGGGGCGTGCGCGCCGGGGTGGTGGCGGCGGGATGGAGGAAGAGATGCATTTTGGCGGGACGGGTTTCAGCGATTTCTTCGAGCAGTTGTTCGGCGCGCGTTTCAATGGCGTGGACGGGCGCAGTCCTTTCGGGGAACCGGGCGAGGAAGCGGGGTTTCGCGCCCGCGGGCAGGACATCGAGGCGGATTTGATGATCACCCTCGATGAACTGCTGCACGGCTCGGTGCGGTCGCTGACTTTGCGCAAGGGCGGGGATCATGCGCGCCCGGAGACGATCCAGGTGAAGGTTCCCGCGGGTGTGCGCGAGGGGCAGAAGCTGCGGCTGGCCGGGCGGGGGCATCCCGGTCACGGCGGGGGTGCGGCGGGGGATTTGTTGTTGCGCGTGCGGTACGCGAAGCATCCGGATTTCCGGGTCGAACAGGACGAGTTGTATTGCGACGTGGATCTGGCCCCGTGGGAGGCCGCGTTGGGCGCGACCATCAGCGTGCGGACGCTCGATGGTCCGGTCCAAATCCGGATTCCGGCGGGAACGCAGTCGGGGCATCGCCTGCGCATTCGCGGACGCGGCATGCCGCTGGTCAATGACGGCCGGGGTGACCTGTATTGCGTCATCCACATCCAGGTGCCGGAAAAGCTGACCGAGGCGGAGCGGCAGTTGTGGGAAAAGCTGGCGCGGGAATCCCATTTCAACCCCCGCGAATGAGCTGTTGAAACAGCCCGGGTGGGAAATTGCCCGCCGCAATGGGCGTTCGCGTCCGTGCGGGGAAAGGAAAAAGAAAAAGCCCGCGATCGTTCGCGGGCTGTGGGGAACTGGTGGTTCGGAGAACCGGCTAGGATTTGTCCGCTTTGTCCGGGTCGGCGGCCGGTTTGGGGGCAGTGGCTTCGCCGTCCTTCAGGGTTGCTTCGGCAGCGGCGGCGTTGGATTCGACGGCGTAAATCGCGAGGGCGTTCTTCTGTTCGGGATGGGCGAAGGCATAAAACTCCTTCGTTCCATCCTTGAGTTTCCAGTAGGTCACGCCCGGCTTGGCGTCGCGTCGCGGGATGACCTGAAGGAGTTTGCCCTTGGATTCCGAATCCTCCTTCTTCCACAGGTACTCGCCGGCGGGGGTGATGGTGAGGGTTCCGAGCGGAAGGCCGGAGGAGGCCACAGCCCAGTCGCCCACGAGGCGTTTGTCCAGCGCGCCTTGCGAAGGCGCCTGCGCAACACCGACGAGCTTGGCGGGATCTTGCGGCGTGATGGGAGCCACGGGTCGGCTCATGGCGGCGGCTGCGACGCCGGCCGCGCCAGCGCCGCCGGCGGCAATCGCCGCGGCCTGGGCGGCATCGGCTTGTTTGCGGGCCTGTTCGGCGGCTTGTTGCTGTGCGAGATTCTGAGCGGCGGTGGGCGGCGGAGGGGCGATGGGCGCCTTGGCGGGTTGATTCTTCCGCGGCTGGTTCTTTTTGGCCTGATTCTTGGCAGGCGGTCGCTTGGCGGGCGGTGCCTTGGCCGCGGTTTTCTTGGGGTTGTTGGCGGCCCAGGCGGCATTGCCACCGAGGAGGGCGGCGGCCAGCAGGAGCGACGTCAGGACACGTTGATGGCGAAGGGACATTGGCATGGGGTTTTCAGCAAGCGTTCGGCATGGCCAGCGGCAGGGAATTTGTAACTGTTTGTTCGTAATTCTTCCCCGTGGGAGAGTCAAACCGTGATTCCGGGATGGTGGCCGGGGCGGTGCAGGCCTGCCGGGGCAGGCGCGGTTTGGGCCTACGCCTTGGGTTTCTTGGCGGTGCGGAGATCCTTCCGGCATTTCGGGTCGGGCGGCACGGCGGGACCGGTGGTCTCGACCGGATGCGTGAAGAGATAGCGCCAGACGGCCTCGTGGATGAATTTGCCCGTGGCGTCCTTCACGGCGGCGCCGCCGGGAACGACGGAACTGTGGGCGCGTTTGCCGTCCTGCTTGACGTCGGCCCGGGTGATGAGGCGACGGGTGTTGCCAAACGGCGCGGCGACCTTGTCCACATCCACGATCGGGCCGAATTCATGGAGGCCAAGCAGTTCCCAAGAACGGCAATAGTGGTCCCCGGACCAGCCCCCATCGAGCACATGGCTGAAGCCGAAGAAGCGGTTGGCGGGCGTGGCCGAGGGGAGGGCCTGCCAGCTCTCCAATTGGTCGCGCGGACCGCAGAACATAACCACCCGATCGACCTTCTGGTGTTTGGCGAAACGCGCCGCCGTCGTCGAGCCATGGGAGCTTCCGGCGAGGATGACGCGATCCCAGCGAAGGCCTGACTGGTCGTCGGTCAGGAAATAATCCCAGCGCCCGGGCGGGTTGTGCTTCGCAAGCCATTTCACCAACTGGCAGGCGCGTTCCATGATTCCGTCCGGCTGCGGGATGTTCACCACCGGGCTGAAGTCCTGGCCGGTCGCGGCCTCGAGGCGGATTTTTCCGAGGAACTGGTCGTCATCCGCCGGGGCGGCGTCGCCAAACTTGCCGAACCAGCCGTTGGCGTAATGCACCTGGATGGCATGCAGTCCGTAGCTGGCGACCCGTTCGAACAGCGGTGCGCTGTGGCCCATGAGCCAGATCACGAGCCGGCCGCGTGGTTGGATGCGGGTGTCCACGGTGGCGTGTTCGAGGTCGGCGGGTTTGCCGGCCTTCTCGAAGACGAAATCAATTTCCGGATGCGCCCGGGCGCGCGGATCGATCTGGCTCGCCCGGGCGGCGAGTTCGTAGCGCTGGGGCTTGGGATCCTTGAAAACGAGCGGGGCATCGGCTGCCGCGGCAGGGCCGCCCGTTCCGAAAAACGTCACGGCAACGAGGGCGAACGGGAGAAGCATTTTCATGGCCCGGAGGTTTGCAGGAAGTGTTCGGGTTGAACACGGGAATTCGCGGCCGTCGGCCGGGGGTCCCGGCCTTGGTGAATTCCGGTGTGGCGGCGCGGGAAGTTCTGATTGCCGGGCTGGACTCCGTTGCCAGGGAATGAATACCCGGGCGTGGTGGTGTCCGCGGCTGAATGCTTTTTCCGTGCAAAACGTCGGGAATGCGGCAAGTTACAGCCGAACCTGAAATTCAAACTTATGGCACACAAACTCTTCACTCTCACGATTGGCGCACTGACCGGCATGGCCGTAATGGCCTCTGCCGCGGGCAAGGTGGACGTCAGCAAGATTCCGCCGGCCTCGACCAAAAAGGGCGTCACCTATGACAAGGACATCAAGCCCATTTTCGACGCCTCGTGCTTCAAATGCCACGGCGCGGAGAAGCAGAAGGGCAAGCTCCGCCTCGACTCCCTGGCGGCGACGCTCAAGGGCGGCGAGAACGGCAAGTCCGTGATCCCGGGCAAGAGCGCGGAAAGCACGCTGGTGCATTCGGTGGCGCGCCTGGTGGAAGACGACGCCATGCCGCCGGCCGACAAGGGCAAGCCCCTCACCAAGGAGCAGATCGGTTTGATCCGCGCCTGGATTGATCAGGGCGCCAAGTAAGACGGTGTTGGTTCCAGCTTTTCCGCCTTCCGGGCGGAGGCGGCTCCGGTGGTGATCCCACCGGAGCTTTTTGCTTTTTCGGCAGATGGTCTGGCAGTTGGCTTCGCGATTGGAGCGATGTCCCCGGGGCCGGGTTTTGAGGCCGCGGGACTGGGGCGGGCGGGGACGTCGCACCGCTGCGCAGGGGATGATCTGGGCGGTTGTCACCCGTCGCCAAAGATCACTTGGAGGGAATTGAGATCGTGCCGGGCGGCGAAGTCTTGAAACCGTTCACCCGGCTGGCGGTGGCGCAGATACGCCAGCAGCATGCGCTCGACGGTGGGCTTGAGCTGGTCGAAGGAAAGGCTTTGGAAGACCTGGCGTCCCACCGCGGCGCGTCCGCCGAAGCCGCCGCCGACGAAGACGTGGTAGCCCTCAACGGATTCGCCGGCGACCTTCACCTTGGTGGCGAGCAAACCGATGTCGCCGATGTAGTGCTGGGCGCAGGAGTTGGGGCAGCCGGTGAGATGAATGTTGACGGGTTGGTCGAGCGCGACGCGTTTGTCGAGATAGCCCATCAATTCGAGCGCGTGCCCCTTGGTGTTGGAACTGGCAAACTTGCAGTAGCTGTTGCCCGTGCAGGCCACGAAGCCGCTGCGCAGATTCGACTGGCGCCAGTCGAAGCCCAGTTTCACCAACGCCTTTTTCAAGGTCTCGACATAGGTATCCGGTACGTTGGGGATGATCAGGTTTTGCCAGACGGTCAGGCGCACCTCGCCGCTGCCGTAGAGGTCGGCCAGCTCCGCGATGCGGATCATCTGCCGGGGGGTGATCTGCCCGACGGGAACCGCCACGCCGACGTAATTGAGGCCCGGCTGGGACTGGGGGTAAACGCCCACGTGCGAATGCGGCGGCGGCGGGGATTCCCGTCGGGAGGTGACCAACGGCAAATCCGCGGGCGTCCGGAGCAACTTGAATCCCAGCAGCTTTTCCGTCGCTTCGAGGTATCGTTCGAGCGACCACGTTTCGAGCAGGTGCTTGAGGCGGGCCTTTTTGCGGTCGCCGCGATTGCCGTTGGCGAGGTAAACCCGCACCAAAGCCGCGGTGACCCGCAACAATTCCTCGGGCCGCACGAGCACGCCGAGATCGCGGGCGAAAGCCTTGTGGCCGGTCGCACCGCCAAGGGCGACCCGGAAGTAAACGCCGGCCGGCACGGTGCCCTGCGGTTCCTTGACGAGCACCGCCTGAAGGCCGATGTCGTTGGTGTCCTCGAGGCTGCCGATCAACCCGCCGCCATCGAGGGCGATGTTGAATTTGCGGGGCAGGTCGTAGAATTCGCGGTGATTGATGATGATTTGCCCGAGTTCGAGCGTGTAGGGCAGGGTGTCGATCAATTCGCCGGGATCGATGCCGGCGGTGGGATTGCAGGTGAGGTTGCGGATGTTGTCCGCGCCGGCACCGCGGGTGTGCAGGCCGATGCTCTGGATGCGCCGGAGAACCTCGGGGGCGTCCTTCGGCTGGATGAGGCGGATCTGCAGATTGGCGCGCGTCGTGATCTGGACGTAGCCGGTGGTCAACTGCTGGGCGATGTGGGCGAGTTCCCGCAATTGAAACGTCCGCAACTGTCCGCCGGGAATCCGCAGGCGCGCCATGAATCCCTCCTTGTGGGGGGCGAGGTAGAACAGGCCGTGCCATTTGAAACGGAAGGTGTTCTCCTTGTCGGGTGCCTGGTTGGCGGCGGCATGCTGGAGCAACAGGGGATAGGCATCCAGCGGATGCGCTTCGCGCTTGAGCCGTTCCTCGGGGATCAGGTCTTCCAGGGCTGCCTGGCCGGTTCCGCCCGCGCCCTGACCCGGGGTCGGTTCGAGGTCGGCGAACGTGAAACCGCGGTTGCGCAGTCCGGAGAAGAAGCCGTCGAGGTAGGAGGCTTGTTCGCCGTTCAGTTTCTGACCGGCGATCTCGGTGAGGTTGGAGGTCATGGCGTGGCGGGGTTCGAGGTTGCAACTGGGGCTTAGAGCGTTTGCATGAATTATGGAGCGTTGCAGGCAACTGTCGCCCCTCACCCCGGCCCTCTCCCCATCTGATGGGGAGAGGGTGGCCGAAGGCCGGGTGAGGGGTTGGTGGGCGTTCTCATCGCTATGACATTGATGGAAATGCTCTAAATCAAGGGGTTGGGAGTTTGCATCCCGGGGCTTGGGGAGGTGGCGGACGGACGCGGCGGTTGGCGGGTCGGGGTTCAGTAAACATCGCGTTGGTAGCGTTTTTCCCGCTTAAGGTCCTGAACGTAGGTGTCCGCCTGTTCAGGGGTACGGCCGCCGGCCTTGACGATGATTTCGCGTAATGCGGCATCGACGTCTTTGGCCATGCGTTTGGCGTCGCCGCACACGTACACGTGGGCGCCCGCTTCGAGCCAGGCCCAGAATTCGGCGGCGTTTTCGAGCATCCGGTTTTGTACATAAATCTTTTCGGCCTGGTCGCGGCTGAAGGCGAGGTCGAGGCGGGTCAAGAAACCGTCAGCCTGGAGCGCGGTCAGTTGTTCCTCGTAATAGAAGTCGGCGGTGCGCCGTTGATCGCCAAAGAACAGCCAGTTGCGACCGCGGGCGCCGATGGCCTGCCGTTCCTCGAGAAAAGCGCGGAAGGGCGCGATGCCTGTGCCGGGGCCGATCATGATGACCGGCCGATCGGCATCCGCCGGGAGGCGGAAGCCGTGCGAAACCTGCACGAACACGGGCACGGGAGTCTGGTTCACGACCACGCGGTCTGCCAGGAACGTCGAGCACACGCCGCCGCGCATCCGTCCGTGGGCTTCGTAGCGGACGGCGCCGATGGTGAGGTGAACCTCGCCGGGATGGGCCTTGGGACTGGAGGAGATCGAGTACAGGCGCGGCTGCAGCTTGCGGAGGAAGCCGGTGATTTCGGCTGGAGTGAAGCGGGCGCGGGGCAGAGCCCGTGCCACGTCCAGCACGTCCCTGCCATACAACCACGCGTCCAACTCGGCCTTGCGGGCGGGATCCAGCAGGCCCTTCAACACCGGGTCGCCGCCCCGCTCGGCGAAGGCCTGCAGCAGCGCGGGCGGCACATGGGTGATCACGTAGTCGCGCAGCAGACCCAGCCGGATCGGTTCGTCCACGCTGGCGGAGGTTTTGATGTGTTCGTCGCCCGTGAAGCCCAGCGTGGCGAGCAGGTCGTCCACCAATTGCGGATCGTTTTGGGCGACCACGCCGAGGGCGTCGCCGACTTCGTAATGAAGGCCGGAATCACCGAGGGAAATTTCGAAGTGACGGACCTCCTTGGCGGAACCGCTGCGGTTGAGCTTGCGGTTGGTGAGCAGGCGCGCGGGAAAGGGGTGCGCGCGATTGTAAACGACTTTCGCCGGGACGGGCCCGGGGGCGGGTGTTTCCAGAGTTTGGATAACGACCGGAGACGGCGCGACGGAGGCGACGGCAGAGTCCGGCTGGGGACCGGGTGCCGCGGTGCGCAAGGCCGGCCAGAGCTGATCCAGCCAGGCGCGGGCGGCGGCCTCGTAGTCCACATCGCATTCGCCGCGCGGGTGAACGCGGCGGGCGCCGAGTGCCTCGAGCCGCGCATCAAATTTCCTGGAGGCACCGCAGAACTCCGCGTAGTTCCGGTCGCCGAGGCCGAGCACGGCGTAGTGGAGATTTGCCAGTCGCGGCGCGGTCGCGGCGCTGAGCCAGGTCCAGAAAGCCACGGCGTTGTCGGGCGGATCACCGTCGCCCCAAGTGCTGGAGATGATCAGCAGCCTGGCGGCCTGCTCCAAACCGGCCGCGGCGAATTCATTGAGCGGCAGCACCCGCGGCGCATAGCCGTGGCCGGAAGCCTCCTTGGCCACGCGTTTGGCGAGGCCCTCGGCGCTGCCCGTTTGCGAGCCGAACAGGATCAACAGCGGTTCGGCGGGGGCGGCGGCTGGCGCTGCGGGGGCGTTGGCGGTGTCCGGTCCGGAGGCGCTGGCGTCGGCGAACAGGCCGGCGAGGTAGCCGTTGAGCCAGGCGCGTTGCTCGGCGTTGAAGGGCGCGTTCGGGGGGATGAAGGGGATGGGACGCATGGTTCAGGTGCGGTGCGCGGGCAGTCGTTCGAGGCGCACGGCGCAGGATTTGTAAGAGGGTTGCCGCGAGTGGGGGTCAAACTCGGCGCGGGTGAGCTGGTTGGTCACGCCGTAGTGCATGGGCATGAAAACCTGGCCCACCTGGACGGATGCGGTGAGCGCGGCGACGCACTCGGCCACGCCGCGCCGGGACCGGACCGCCACGGTCTCGCCGGCGGTGATGTTGAGGCGCGTGGCGTCGGCGGGATTGATTTCAACGTATGGGTGGGCGGGATACAGCGTGCGCAGGACGGCTGACTTGCCGGTGCGGGTGTTGGTGTGCCATTGCGCACTCGTGCCGCGGCCGGTGAGCAGGACGAGGTCGAACTGTTCATCCACCAGTTCCCCGGCCGCGCGGGGCGGATCGAAGATGAACTTCGCCCGGCCGTCGGCGTGAAAGAACCGGCCATCAGCGAAGAGCCTGCGCTCGGCGGGGGGCGTGGCGGGGGCGTCGCTTGAAGGCGCGGCGGCGGTGGAGCCCGCGGCGGCCGGCCATGGCCATTGGATGCCCCCGCAGGCATCGAGGTGCCGGTAGTCGGCGATTCCAGTGATGTCGCAAGGCAGTCCGGCGGAAAGCCGCTTGAGAATCTGGAAGGCGGCCTGCGGGGAGGTCCATTCCGCGAAGAGGTCGGCGCAACCCCAGTATTGGGCGACCAGCCGGAAGATGTTGAAATCACTGAGGGCCTGGCCGGGGGCGCGGAGCACGCGCTTGACGTGGCCGAAGCGGCGTTCGCTGTTGATGAACGTGCCCTCCTTTTCGCCCCAACCCGCGGCGGGCAGCACCAGGTGGGCGCGTTGCGCCGTCTCGGTGGTGGCGTAGAGATCCTGGACGACTAGGAATTCGAGCTTGTCGAGCGCGCCCGTGGCGCGTGCCGCATCGATCCACGAGTGGGCGGTGTTGGTCGCGATGATCCAGAGGCCCTTGATGCTGCCGTCGGCCGCGCCGGCGAGGATTTGATCGTAGGCGAGGGAGTTTTTGGCGGGAATGCGATTGGCGGGAATGCCGAGCGCGTGGGCGACGTGCTCGCGGTGAGCGGCGTTGAGGAAATCGCGGCCGCCGAGGAGGCTGGTGGCGTTGGCGAACAGGCGCGAGCCCATGGCGTTGCACTGGCCGGTGATGCTGTTCGCGCCGGTGCCGGGCCGGCCGAGGTTGCCGGTCATCAGCGCGAGATTGATCACGGCCTGGGCGGTGCGGGTGCTTTCGTGGCCTTGATTAACGCCCATCGTCCACCAGAACGAAACGGCCTGACCCGCGTGGATGGTTTCCGCCAGCCGGTAAAGTTCGCCCACGGACAGGCCCGTTTCCGCAGCGACTTTGTCCGGGGTGAACTGGCGGACGAAGGTGGAGAACTCGGGGAAGCCGCCGGTGCTGCGCGCGATGAAGTCGGAGTCGATCCAGTGGTTTTGGATCAGGAGATTGGCCAGGCCGTAGAGCAGGACCAGATCGGACTTGGGGCGGAGGGCGAGGTGCTGGGTGGCCGCCATGGCGGTCTCGGTCCGGCGCGGATCGATGACGATGATGCGGGGTTGCCGCCGGTTGCGCAGCACGCGCTGCCACATGATCGGGTGGGCGATGGCGGGATTGGAGCCGATGAAGACGAGGACGTCGGAGGCCTCGAAATCGGCGTACGTGTAGGGAGGCGCGTCGTAGCCGAAGCTTTGCTTGTAGGCCACGTGGCTGGTGGCCATGCACTGCCGGGTGTTGGAATCGGCATGCAACGCGCCGAGGCCGAACTTCCACAACGCGCCGACGAAGGCCATTTCCTCGGTGCAAATCTGGCCGGTGCTCAGCAGCGCCACGCTTTCCGGTCCATGCTGATCGATCAACGCGCGAAACCGGAGGGTGAAAACCTGCATGGCGTGATCCCAGTCCACGGCTTCGAGGCGGCCGGTCCGGGGATTGCGCAGGAGGGGTGTTGTGGCGCGATCGGGCGCGGCCAGCGGGGTCAGGGCTTCCCAGCCTTTCGGGCAGGCCATGCCGAGGTTGACCGGGTAGTCGGCGGTGGGGGTGAGATTGACGGCGGTGCCGGCCTGCAGATGGATGTCGAGCGAGCAACCGGTGGAGCAGAAGCCGCAAACGGAACGCGTGGTCGCATCGGGGCGCAGTCGCGCGGGCACCTGGCCGAGGCCGAAGTCGCCGGGACGCAGCAGCAGATCGCGGGTCAACGGCCCGGACCATTGGCGGAACAGGGTGTTGTCCTCGCGACCGGCGGGCGCCTGTGGGTTGGCTGCGGGCAACGGGATCGGCCGGCCCGGCAGGCTGGCTGGTGCGGTCGGGTCGGCGATGGTTGGGTTGGGTTCGATGGTTTTCATGCAGCCCCTCCGCCCGGCATTTTGGGAGTCGCTTCGGCCCGGAAAAACAGGTGGCGCTCGAGCAATTCGCCCGCCACGAGCAGCAGCAGGCCGGCGACGCGAGGGATGACTTCCGCGCCGCAGATGTGCAGGACGATTCCGGCCAATCCGCAGGCAATGCGGCCGCGGGTGTAGCGCCCCAGCGGGCCGGCCAGCAGCCGGGCGCTGCGAGCGAGCGGATCCAGCAGCGGTGCCGTGTCGTCCGCAGCGCGGCGGAGCGCGCGCTGTTCGAGGGTTAGCTTGGCCAGCAGCGCAAGGGCGGTGGCGACCTGCCAGCCGACTGGCGCGGGGCCGGGTGAGAAAACCAGGGTTGTGGCCAGGCCCAGAATGACGGTGGTGCCGAGGAATTTGCCGAACGTCCTCGTCGCGCCCCAGAATGCTCGCCGGGTGTCCACGTAGATCATCGCGGAGCAGGCGACCCCGAGAAGACCGGTCAATGCTCCCGCCGCGGCGAGGAGCGGAGCAAGTGAATGCCGCAGTTCACCCGCGATGACGGCGAGGGCGGCCGTCGCGGCGAACGCGCCGAAGACGATGACTTCGCGGCTGAACCAGGAGCGCCGCCAGCCGAGGAAGCCGCGCCAGGCCTTGAGGGGTTGGCCGAGGTGCAGGGTGCCGATGCCGAGGGCCGCGAGGGTTGTCAACAGGACGGTCCACAACGCCGGGCGCGTCACGGTCTGGCGCAGGACGGCGAAGGTGAGGAGGCCGACGGCCAACTGGGAGAGCACCAGAAGAAACACGAGGGGCACATGGGCGGTTCCGGGGCGGAGAACACCGGCGTCGGCGGGAAGGAGTCCGCGGGGCAGGGGGGCGCGGGAGACAAACTGCGTGGTGGGCAGGGTGATTCCGGGGTCGGGGGCGCAGGTGAGGAACGGGTTGGCGGCGACGGGTGCGGGTTGGGCGGTGGCGGCGCGGAACTTCGCGGTGACTTCTTGCTGGTCCACGAGGGCGATGCGAATGGCCTCGTTCGGGCAGGCTTGCACACAGGCGGGCGCCTCGCCGGCGGCGAGCCGGTTGCTGCACATGTCGCACTTGCGAACGATGCCGCGCCCCGCGGAATATTGGGGAACTTCGTAGGGGCACATCATCACGCAGTATTGGCAGCCGATGCACTGGTCATCGAGATGGCGCACGATGCCGGTGACGGGATCCTTGTCGTAGGCGAGGACCGGGCAGCCGTTGAGGCAGGCGGGATCGGCGCAATGGTGACATGCCGTGGTAACGTGTTGTTGGAATCCGATGTCGCGGGGCCGGGGTGCGGCGGTGGCGGAGAGGACGTCTGGCTCGACGGCGAGCAGCATCCCGACGGCTCGCCAGGTCTCGGTTTCATCGAGGCCGTTGAGCGAGTGGCAGGCGGTGACGCAGGCCTTGCAGCCGGAACACCGGTCGAGGTCCACCTCGAAGGCGTATTGCGTGCCGGGCTGGGGGGCGGAGGCGGGAAGGAGTTTCTGGTAACGCGGCCCGGCGAGTTCGTGCCGGGCGTGGGAGCGGGCGAATTGCTCGACGGCGGTGAGTTGACGCTGTTCTTCGAGGAGGGCGTCCACGAGGGTGCGTTCCCCGGAGCCGGGGACGGCGCGATGGTCGGTGGAGCCGGGCAGGGTCATTTCTTCAACAGGAAAAACACGAGGGCGAGATTGGCGACGAGGCTTGCGGCCAGGAGGAGTTTCAGGAGCAGCAGGGGATGACGCTCGATGAGCGGGGCGTCGGCGGAGCGGAAGGGCCGGACGCGGTCGGGATGTTCGAGTTCGTAACGCATCTCGCTGTAGGCGGCGAAGCGGTCCTCGGGGCGGGGCGCGAGGGCGCGCAGGACGATGGCGTCCAGCCAGTGGGGAACGTGCGGATTGAGCTGGCTGGGCGGGCGGACGGAGCGGAACTGGGGGGTCTGGAACGGTTCGATTTCACCGTGGGGCAGGCGATGGGTGAGGGCTTCGTAGAGGGTGGCGCCCAAGGCGAAGATTTCGGTGGCCTCGCTGACCGCCGCACCATGGAAGCGCTCGGGTGCGAGGTAGCTGGGGGTGCCGGCGCGCGAGTTGACGCTGAAGATTTCCGCGACGTTGCCGAGGTCGATGAGCTTGAAGGAGAGCGCGCCGGGTTCGCCGAGGACGAGGATGTTCTCGGGCTTCAGGTCGCCGTGGACAAAATCGTGGCGCAGGAGGAATTGGGCGGCGGTGAGGACGAATCTGCCGAGGGTCACGGCATCGGCGGTGCCGAGGGAACCGCGGTCGGCGAGCCATTGCTTGAGCGTGGGCGCGTGGAAGTACTCAAGGACGTAATAGCGGGCGGTGGCGGGATCGGGGACCGTGGCGGCGGGGAAGTAGTCGGCCTTGAGGGTGGTCGCGTGCCACATTTCGCGGATGAAGGCGGTGAGGATGGAGTCGTTGGTGCGGGCGGTGAGCGGGGCGAATTTCAGCACCGATGAAACGCCGGCCTTCGCGGCGAGCCAGATGCGGTCGTTCGCGCGGAAACTGCGGCGAAGCGTGTAGCCGTCGATCTGGTCCCCGACCTTGAGTTGCTCCGGGATGGGGAGGGCGACGGGGGTGGTGCCGGTGGACGGGCCGATTTCCTCGATTTCGAGCACCACGGCGGTGATGTCGTCGAGGGTTTCGGGGGTGGCGCGTTCGCGAGCTAGGGAGACGAGGCCGCGCGCGCCGGCGCGGGCGGTGAGGAACTGGATTATGGTGGCGTCGTCGAGCACGTCGGTGAGTCCGTCGGTGGCGAGCAGAAGGAAGTCGCCGACGGCCAGGTCGGTCTGCATGACATGGGGGGCGACAGAGTCTGCCAGCCCGAGCGCCTGGGTGAGCACGTGGGATTGCCTGGTCTCGCGGTGGTCGCGGGTGAGGCATTCGAGGCGGCCGGCGCGGAGGCGGCAGGCGCGCGAATCGCCGGCGTTGAGGACGTGTAGGCGGTTGCCGTCGAGGGCGGCGACAACGACGGTGGAGGCGAGTTCCGGGGAGTTGTGGCGGGCGAGTCCTTCCTGATGGAGCTGGCGATTCAAATGCCGGGTGATTTCCTCGAGGGTCTTCGGAATGTTCCAGGCACGCGGGCGATTGCGGAAGTTGGCGGTGTATTGGGCAACGATTTTTTCCGCGGCGTCCCGGCCCTGGCGGGCCGAGCCGATGCCGTCGGCGACCACGACGATGCAGGTGCCGTCGTCGAGAGTGCGGAAGGCGGCGAGGTCGTCCCCGGGTTGGCCGTCTTCGCGGGGGCGGGTGAAGCTGGTGGCGCGGACGCGGAGGCGGCCGGGCGGTTGCGGGTGGCCGGGGGCGATCGCCTCGGGGGGCGGCGACGGCTCACAGACGTTTTGGGGTGCGGTCATGGGGCGACTCGGCAATCGGGATCAGATGCGGGCGGCGGCAACCGCGCCCCAGGTGGTGCGCCAGCGGCGTTTGACGAGGCCCAGTCCGACGAGCGCCAGGATGCAGAGGCCGGCGAAGATGAGGAGGCCGGCCAGATAGCTGCCGGTGTGCTGGCGGCTTTGGCCCATCATGTTCGCGAGCAGGAACCCGCCGAGTCCGCCGCCGCAGCCGACGAGACCGGTCATGAGGCCGAGATCTTTGCCGAAGCGCTGGGGCAGGAGCTGGAAGACGGAGCCGTTGCCCATGCCGAAGGCGGCGCAGGCGATGAAGAAGGCGGCGACGTTGAGGGCCAGATTGGGGATGAGGCCGCCGGCGACGAGGGCGAGGCAGGCCACGGTGTAATAGATGTGGAGCGACCGGATGCCGCCGATGCGGTCGGAGATGCCGCCGCCGAGCGGGCGCCCAAGCGCGCCGATGGCAGTGCAGAGGGCAACGAGGTCGCCGGCCTGTTGCGGGGTGAGCTGGAAGCGGTCCTTGAAATACATGCCCAGCGAGTAGGCCAGACCGACAAAGCCGCCAAAGGTGACGGTGTAGAAGAAGCAAAACCAGTGGACGTCCTTCTCGGCGAACAGGCGGAAATAGTCGCCGAGCCGCTTGGGCGTAATCTTCACGGGCGGTTCCTTGGAAACCAGGCAGTAGATCGCCAGCACGAGGACGGCGGGGACCACGGCAAATCCGAACACGGCCGGCCAGCCGTAGGCCGCCGCCAGCCGCGGGGCGAGCAGGGCATCGATCACCACGCCGATGTTCCCGGCGCCCGCCAACCCCATGACCAGACCCTGCATGTGGGGTGGATACCAGCGTCCGGCCTGGGGCAGCGCGACGGCGAAACTGGCGCCCGCCACCCCGAGCACCACGCCCATGAGCAGGGTGGCCTCGTAGTTCCTCAATCCAAATTGCCACGCGGCGCAGAGACCGGCGATGACCACAAGTTGCGCGAGGATGCCGGTGGTTTTGGCCCCGATGCGGTCCACCAGCAGACCCAGCAGAAGGCGGATCAAGCCGCCGGAAAGAATGGGCACGGAGACCATGAAGAACCGCTGCTGAGGCGTGAGATTCAGCGATTCAGGGGCGGCAATCTGGTTGGCCAGCACGCCGAGCAGGGTCCAGACCATGAAGCTGAAATCGAAGTAGAGGAACGCGGTCACCAGGGTTGGGAGGTGACCGGCGGACTTGAGTTCGGACAATTTCATCGTGCCGTGGCGCAACGCAGTCGATGTGCCAATCCGGCATTGTCGGTCGGCGGGTCGGATGAATTGTCTGCACGTGAGAGATGAACCTTGTGAATGGCGCTGGTCTTCCCCGTGCGGTTGCGGGTGCGGCTAGAGGTGCGAGTGGCGATTGGATCGCGACAAAGGGAGGGGAGGTTTGGAAATTGCCGGCTGGAGAAGTTCGGAGATGGTGTGGTTTTTCTGCCAGACTGGTGAAAAGCCGCCGCTGAGCCGGTCGTGCCGTCGCGGTGAGAACAGTTCGCCTGCCCGGCGCTGCCGGGGCGACGCTTGGCGGGATTGGTGAAGGCCAAAAAAATCCCGGGCCGTCGGAACGGCCCGGGTAAGTGGATCGGTCAGCCAGTTTAGAACGAGAGGATGGCTTGGAGATAGAACCAGTCGGCATCCTTCGCGCCGCCGATGTTTTGGAAGGACTGTTGCTGGTAGCGGCCGACGAAGTAATGGGAGTAGCCGGCTTCGACCGTGGTGGCCTTGTTCAGCGCATAACCGCTGACGACGTTCAGTTCGGCGCCGAGGGAATTGCTGAAGCCGGCGGCTCCGCGGTAACCGGAACCGACGGCGGGGACGGCACCGGTGCCCGGATTGCCGGCGCGCGGGATGCCGGCGACGTTGTAGTAGATGTCGGACGTGTCCGCGAGCCAGAAGAAATGGCCTTCGACGGCAACCGACCAGCGGGCGGTGGGTTTGGCGCTCAAGCTGAGGCGAAGGTTGTGGAGGTTCTGCCAGGACACGTAGTCGCCGTAGCCGTAGAATTTATGGTTGGTGGGGTAGAGGTTGTCGAAGGTGCCGTGTTTGCCGTCGGTGGGATTGGAGTCACCGGAGGCGTAGGCGTATTCCAGGCCGAGACGGGGTTTGGCGAAGAAATCGGCGAAGGTGTAGCCGAGGTTGGCGGTGAAGGCCATCGCCTGATGTTCGAGTCGGCGCGCACCGACGGCGCCGTTGGCGGGTCCGGCGTCGGGGCGGTCATTGATGTAGTTGCCGAACTGGAAGTTGTATTCGGCGCTGTAATCCCAGTTGCCGGTCTCGCCGGGATTGGATTTCCAGCGGGTGCCGAGGGTGTACACGTCGCGGCCGGAGAAGTTGAACGGCGCTGGTGAAAGCGAACTGCCCGCCGCGAGGGAGGTGCCGCCGAACTGGCGTGGATTGTCGCGATCCACGTTGCGCGAGAAGAAGTAGAATTCGGCGTTGTGTTTGGGAACTTTTTTGGTGCTGACGTGAACGCCGGAGAAAGATTCGTAGTCGCTGGGGAGGTTGAAGCGGTTGTCGATGGGCACCACGAGGCGCGAGGCGAAGGCCTCGGCGGCAAAGAGGGAATTCTGCCAGCGCAGCTTGGCGCCGTCGAAGACGCGGCCGATGTTGTTCCACGCGAAGGCACCCACCAATCGTTCGTCGCCATAGCTCAGTTCCTGGCGGCCGACCTTGAGTGACAGGGGAAATTCCTTGTGGTTGCCGATGGTGACGTTGGCCTGGTGGAGGTCCACGGGGCCGTCGGAATCGGGGCTTGAGCCGGTGAGTATGTTGGGGGCGGAACCACGGGTGTCGCCGGTGACGGAGCTGCTGCGGCCGACGATCAGGGCGTTCCACCATTTGTCGGTGTAGCCGGCGCGGACGAGGAGTTTGTTGGCGAGGAACGAGTTGTCGTTGCCCTGGCCGTTGAGCACGCCACCCGGAGGGATTACCCGTCGGAAATCATGAAACGGGGGCGCCACGAGGGCGTTCTCGCGAACCTCATAACGGCTGCGGAACTGGCCGCCGAGGTCCCAGGCGTTCATGTAGGGATTGTCCTTGCGAAGATACTCGTTGAGGAAGCCGGGGAAAGGCTGGGTCGGTGGCGGCGGCGTGTATTGCGCGTAAACGGAGTTGGCGGCGGCCAGCACCAAGGCGCCGGCGGTCAGGGTGGACAGGTTCGGTTTCATGGTTGGATCAGCTTATTCCGGCGATTTGAGTTTGGGGTTGATTGCAGTCAAACCGGATGCGCGCAAACGTTTTCACGCGAGGCCGGCCAGAGCGGCCGCCGTCCGGCTGGTCGCCGGCGCGGTTTTCGGGGAAGACGTAACGGGCGCGGGGTGCCGTTTGTGCGCGCGGTCTTCCAGGAAGGTGATGAGTTGTTCGCGGAGCAGATAGTAGTCGGGATGATTCATTACCGCCTGGCGTTCGCGGGGACGGGGAAACCCGACGGTCAGAACTTCACCCACCTCGGCCTCGGGACCATCCGTCATGCAGACCACGCGGTCGCTGAGGTAGAGCGCTTCGTCCACATCGTGCGTGACCATGAGGGTGGTGATGCGGTTTTCGCGCCAGAGTTTGAGGAGGACGGCCTGGAGTTCGTAGCGGGTCAGGGAGTCGAGCATGCCGAAGGGTTCGTCAAGCAGGAGCATCTTGGGCTTGAGGGCGAAGGCGCGGGCAATGCCGACGCGCTGGCGCATGCCCTGCGAGAGTTCCGCCGGGCGTTTGTGCATGGAATCGCCGAGGCCGACGATGGTCAGGTAGTACTCCACAATTTCGCGGCGTTCCGTCGCGCTGGCGGTGTAGAAGACCTGGTCCACGCCGAGCTTGACGTTCTCGAAGGCGGTGTACCAAGGCAGCAACGACGGGGATTGAAAGACGACTCCGCGGTCGGGGCCGGCGCCGACGAGTTCCTTGCCGGCGAGGATGATGGCGCCGCTGGTGATGTCATTTAGGCCGGCGAGCATGGAGAGTACTGTGGATTTGCCGCAGCCCGAATGACCGATGAGGGTGACGAATTCACCCTTGGCGATGCGGAGGTTGAAATCCTTGACGATTACGGCGGGTCCCTTTGGGGTGGCGTAAACCTTGGAGAGGTTGCTGAGGTCAACGTGGTGGCTCATATCAGGAGTTGAGTTCGACGGTGGCAACGCGGGTTTCGGAGGAGCGAACGGGGCGGTTGCGGCCGAGCATGGAGCGGGGGACGTTGAGGTCTTCGGGTTCGATGTCGGGCAAAGTGAGCTTTCGGGTGAGCGTCAGGTGCCGTTCCTGACGCGAATTGAGGAGGTATTCGGAAATCTCGCGCCGGAGTTCGCGGAACCGGACGTTGTGGTTGAGCGCCTTGCGGTCGCGGGGATGGGGCAGATCGACGGTGAAAGAGCGGCCCAAGGTGGCGTTTGGACCCGCGGTAAGCGGGATGACCCGGTCGGCCAGGAGGATGGCCTCGTCAGGATCGTTGGTGATCAGCACGACGGTCTGCTTTTGCAGGGTGCGAATGCGGGCGATCTCGTCCTGCAGATTGGCGCGGGTAAGGGCGTCGAGCGCGCTGAGGGGTTCGTCCATGAGAAGAACCTTGGGATTCATGGAGAGGGTGCGGGCGACGCTCACGCGCTGGCGCATGCCGCCTGAAAGTTCGTGCGGGCGTTTGTCCCGGGCGGGGGTGAGGTTTACGAGTTTGATGAACTCGATTGTGTGCGCCTCGCGTTCCGCTGCGGATTTCTCAGGGAAGACCTGGTCCACGGCGAGCCGGACGTTTTCAAAGACGGTCAGCCAGGGGAGCAGGGAGTAGTTTTGAAACACGAGGCCGCGATCGGGTCCGGGTCCGGTCATCTCGCGGCCCTCGAGCGTGACGCTGCCGCTGTCGGGCCGGATCAGCCCGGCGATGATTGACATTAGCGTGGTCTTGCCGGCGCCCGAGTACCCGACGATGGCGACGAACTCGCCCTGTTCAATGGCGAGGTTGACGTCGCGCAACACCTCGGTGCGGTTGCCGTTGGAGCCATAACCTTTCGCGACAGCTTTGAGTTCGAGGTAAGGCATGGGGGTTGATCCTCTGCGTTGTCAGTGGTGCGCGGTGGCGCTCGGGAATGGATGGGGCGTGTGGGTGGCGGATTGCTCAAACCGTCTTGAAACGGCGCTCGGCGAGGCTCATCAGGCGATCGAGGACGAAGCCCACGATGCCGATGGTGACGATGCACAGGATGATGTGCTCGTAGATGAGCGCGTTGTATTCCTGCCAGAGGAATCCGCCCACGCCGGGGCGCCCGGTGAGCATTTCGGCGGCGACGATGACGAGCCAGGCGATGCCGAGGCTGAGGCGGAAACCGGTGAACATGTAGGGCAGGGTGGCAGGCAGGAGCACCTTGGTGAGGGTTTTCCAGCGCGAGAGCTTCAGGACTTTGGCGACGTTCAGGTAGTCCTGGGGCACAGCGCGGACGCCGACGGCGGTGTTGAGGACGGTGGGCCACATGGCGCAAATGGCGATGGTGAAGAGAGCGCCCAGTTCGGAGGCTTGTTTCCCCGCGCCGAGGAACAACACCAACCCCAACGGCAGCCAGGCCAGCGGCGATACTGGGCGCAAAATCTGGATGATGGGATCAAAGGTCTTGGTGAACGCCTTGGAAAGGCCGAGAAAGAAGCCGATTGGGGTGCCGATGAGCAGGGCGATGGCGTAGCCCTTGGCGACGAGGACGAGCGAATACCAGGTGAACCGCAGGATGCCCTGATCCATCTCGCCGCGCTTCTCGAACGGCTTGAGGACGTAATCCTTGCTGGCCTCCCAGGTCTTGTGGGGCGAGGGCAGTTCTTTTGCCCAGGTTTTGCTGGAGACCTGCCAGGCGAGCATGACGAAAGCGATGCCGATGAGTGGAAGGATTAACCAGTCGAACTTGAAGGATTTCATGCGGGGAGGTGGGGGATGAGTACGGAGTGGTTATTTGTCGATGTCGAACGAGGCGGTGCGGTGGACCCAAGTCTCAGCGGCGGAAACCAGCACGAGGGTGAAACCGATCAACGGCGAAACGATGCTTTTGACCAGCACTGCGCGATCCACGGCACCGCTCACCCAGTGGTCACCCTGGTTCACGAGCGCCTGCAGGAAGCCTACAGACAGACCGAGGCGAACCGCGCGGAGCCAGACGGACCGCTGGCGGAACGCCTGGCGCCAGAGCTGGCGGTTGCAGGAGGTGGTGGAGTTCATGTTTCGCGGGGCGGCTCCGTGGCGCGCCGCTGGGCATCCACCCAGACACTTGCGGCGGAGATGAGTGCCACCGAGAAGGTCACCAGTGGTGAGATCAGCGTCTTGGTGACGGTACCGGCGGTCTGCTCGTGGCGCAGCCAGACGTCCCCCTGATTGATGACGGCCTGCAAGATGCCGACGGGCAGTCCGAACAGGGCGGCACGACGCCAGACAGCTGTCTGTCCGAGGGCTTGGAGCCAGAGAGATTGGCGCATGGCGGGTCATTGTGGTTTGGTTGCGCGTGGGTGGGCCGGGAAGCGGATGGCGGCGGAACCGCTCAGGCTTTCACGTTGTTCACGGCGAAGCCTTTGGCGTAGGCCTCGAGATCGCCTTTCGGATCGAACTTCACGCCGTCGAACATTTCCCAGCCGGAATCATCCTGCGTCCGGTCGGTGACCCCGATCTCCTTCATCGCCTCGGCATAGAGGTCGCCGCGCATGACCTGTTTGGCCACGCCGGCGTAGTCCGGGGCGTCGGGCACCATTCCCCAGCGACGGAATTGAGTGAGCCACCAGGTGGCGAATTTGGGCTGGGGGAAATTGCAGTTGCGACGGCTGAAGTGCATGGGGAACTCGTCGGTGACTGGCGGCCGGCCGTCGCCGTAATCGAGTTTGCCGAGGAGACGGCCGAGGATGATGTCCTTATCGCAGTTGATGTAGTTGGGTTTGCTGACGATCGCGCATTGTTCCGGCCGGTTGGCGAGGTCGTCGAGCCACACGCTGGCCTCGTGCAGGGCCTTGAGGACGGCCTTGACCGTCTTGGGATTTTTTTCGGCGAACTCGGCGGTGAAAGCGCAGACCTTCTCGACATGATCCTTCCACATGTCCTGGGTGGTGACGCTGGTGAAACCGATCTTGTCGGCGATGGCGCGGGCGTTCCAGGGTTCACCCACACAAAAGCCGTCCATCTTGCCGACGCGCATGTTGGCGACCATTTGCGGGGGCGGGACGGTGATGAGGGAAACATCCTTGTCGGGATTGATCCCGCCGGCGGCGAGGTAATAGCGCATCCACATGGCGTGGGTGCCGGGCGGGAAAGTCATGGCAAAGGTGAGGGGTTCGCCCAGTTTCCGGGCCTTTTCGACAAAGGGTTTGAGAGCCTTCGGGTCGGCACCGACTTTGCCTTTCATCTCGGATTTGAGCGTGATGGCCTGGCCGTTGCGGTTGACAAGCCAGGGGATGATCATGGGCTTCTTGGGGGAACCCAGCAGTCCCATGGTGCTGGCGAGGGGCATGCCGACGAGCATGTGGGTGAACTGGTTGTCGCCCGAGGAGAGAGCGTCGCGAATCGCCGCCCAGTTCGCGCCTTTGGCGATGGTGACGTCGAGTCCGTACTTTTTGAAGAAGCCCTTTTCCCCGGCGATGACGAAGGGTGTGTGACGAATTTGTAACCACCGCGGTGGGTCAGGCGGCGAGCTGGGTCT
>CAZUUP010000022.1:13284-21879 GCA_964623105.1 uncultured Akkermansia sp. | reverse complement strand
CCGGACTGCAACTAAATCGTTCCGAGACGTGCGCGCAGGACAGGATGGTCTCATCACGGCGCCGTCGCCGATGCGGAAGCGGCGGAGTTTTGATGGCGCGCTGGGGACAGCGTCGGCCTATCGGGAGCGCCTGCGGGGTTACGGGGCGGCGGAGATTTCCAGGGTCTCTTCTTTTTTATGCGGGGTGTCTTCTTCGCGTTCGACGGGCGGGACGGTCGGGGGCGGGACGAGGGGCGCGGGGGTGTGGTCGGTGACGGGTTCTTCGTTTTTGTGGAACTTGACGCTGACGATTTTGC
This sequence comes from uncultured Akkermansia sp., assembly GCA_964623105.1. GTDB lineage: Bacteria > Verrucomicrobiota > Verrucomicrobiia > Limisphaerales > BJHT01 > BJHT01. The sequence goes on along the minus strand of CAZUUP010000022.1, from coordinate 21,583 downwards.
TGACGCCGTGTTCCTGCATGGTCACGCCGTAGAGGACGTCGGCCATGCCGATGGTGCGCTTGTTGTGGGTGATGATGACGAATTGCGAGTGGACGAGGAAGCGTTGCAGCACGCGCACGAAGCGGGAGATGTTGGATTCGTCGAGCGGGGCGTCCAGTTCGTCCAGCACGCAGAAGGGGCTGGGCCGGACTTGGTAGATGGCGAAGAGGAGGGCGACGGCGGTCATGGTTTGTTCGCCGCCGGAGAGGAGGGTGATGCTCTGGAGTTTCTTGCCGGGGGGACGGGCGAAGATTTCGATGCCGCTTTCGAGGACGTCGCCTTCATCGACGAGCTGGAGGTCGGCGCTGCCGCCGCCGAAGATTTCGGTGAAGAGGATGCGGAAGTTGTCGCGGACCTTGTTGAAGGTTTCGACGAACATTTCCTTGGTCTGTGAGTTGATGCGGTTGATGACTTCGAGGAGCTGTTCCTTGGCTTTGACGAGGTCGTCGTTCTGGGTGCTGAGGAAGGTGAAGCGTTGTTCGGTTTCCTCGTATTCCTCGATGGCGACGAGGTTCACGGGGCCGATCTCGTCGATCTTCTTTTGCAGGACGGTGACCTGGGCGGCGACGGTGTCCCAGTCGGTGGCGACGCCGGCGGCGGCCATTTCCTCGGGGGTGAGGGTCTGGATTTTGGGCGGGCCTTCGTCGGCGATGGTGATGGTGATGCACTCGCTGCGGATGTCGTCGAGGTGGAGCTGGTATTTCTGCTGGATGCGCTCGCGGAGGTTTTGTACGGACATGCTTTTCTGGGCGAGTTCGACATCGAGGGCGCCGCGTTGTTTCTGCTGTTCGGTGAGGCGGGCGCGGCGCTCGCGGAGCTGTTCTTCGCGGAGGGCGACGGCGGCTTCCTGTTCGGTTTTCTGGCGGGCGAGTTCGCCGACCTGGACGTTGACCTGTTCGCGCTCGTGGTTGACGCGCTCGATGTTGCGGCGGAGTTCGGTGATGTCGGTCTCGTATTGAGTCTTGCGCTCGACGAAGGAACTGACTTCCTGGCGGCGGGACTGCACGTGCTGGAGGAGTTCGCGGAGGCGCTGCTCAAGCGGGGCTTTTTGGCGGGCGAGGGAGGCGCAGAGCTGCTCCTCGCTGGCGAGGGCGACCTTGGATTCGGAAAGCGCGGCGACGGCGGTGTCGCGCTGGAGGCGGAGGGTGTCGAGGCCGGAGGATTGGGTGGTGATCTGGGTGAGGAAGCCCTGCTCGGCGGTCTCGAGTTCGGTGATGCGGGCGGCGAGGGCGGCGCGTTTGGCGAGTCCTTCCTGATCGTGGGCGGTCAGGTTCTGGAGTTCGTAGGCGACGTTTTCGATTTTCTGGATGAGGGAGCGCTGGGAGTTTTTGAGGGCGTTGAATTCGCCCTGGCGGGTGGCGATGGCGACTTCCTGCGCGCGGAGCTGGGTCTGGGCTTGCTGGAGGGTGGCCTGGAGTTCGGTCTGTTCGCTTTGGAGCGAGCCTTTGCGGCGGCTGGCTTCGTTGATTTGTTCCTGCAATTGCTCGAGCTGGGTCTTGAGTTCGGCGATCTGATTCTTGCGGCCGAGAATGGAGGACGCGGCCTTGCCGGAACCGCTGGTCGCGCCGCCGGCATAGACGCCGTGGCGGGTGAGGAGGTCGCCGGTTTCCGTGACGAAATCCCACGCGCCGTGGGTGTCGCGCCAGGCGCGGGTGGCGGCGGCGACATCGGTGACAATGATGATGCGGCCGAGGAGGCCGTCGATCAGCGGGCGCACGGCGTCGTCGCATTCGACAATACTGGCGGCGCGGGTGCCGAGTTCGGCGGCGGGCGGTTCGGGCGCGGTTTCGGGGGCGCGCTGGGCGAGGAGGGCGAGGGCGGCGACGCTGGCTTTGCCGCGCTTGTTGGCGCTGAGGTCGGCGAGGATTTGCTCGGCGGCCTCGGGCTGGTTGGTGAGGACGAGCTGGAGGTTGACGCCGAGGGCGGATTCGACGGCGAGGACGTATTGGTCGGGAACGCGGATGCGGTCGGTGAGCGAACCGAGTACGGACTGCGACTGCTTGAGGGCGGCGAGGGCGCCGGCGCTGAAGCCTTCGTGGCTGGTGACGAGCTGTTCGAGGACGCTGAGGCGCGAGCGTTTCTCAGCCTGCGGACGGACGAGGGCGTCGAGATCGTGGGCGGCTTGGTTGAGTTCGACCTGGATTTCGCGAAGGCGCTTCTGGCGTTCCTCGACGGTGCCGCGCTGGGTCTGGATGCCGAGCTTCTCGGCTTCGACGTTGGTTTCGAATTCGACAAGGCGCTGTTCGAGACGGGTGCGTTCTTCTTCGAGTTGGGTTTTCTCGGCGGCGAGTTTTTCGAGGCGGACGAGGTTGCCCTGCTTCTGGAGGTCGAGGGCGTTGATCTCGTTGCGGGAGCGGGAGAGGCTTTGCGTGGTCGCGAAGGCGTCGGACTGGGCTTTGCGGAGAGTTTCCTGAACGCGCTGGAGATCGCGTTCTACCTGTTCCTGGGCTTCGCGGCGTTCCTTGACCACGCCGCGGTGCTGGTCGAGGGCGGTTTGGGAGGCGGCGAGGCGTTCGGTGACGCTGGCCAGTTCGGTGGTGCTGACCGTGTGACGTTCCTCGGCAGCGGTGATTTCGGCGAGGGCGCGGGTGTTCTGCTCCTCGAGTTGGCGAAGACGTTCCTCGTTGAAGGCGATGCGGCTCTCGTCGCGGCCAACTTGGGCCTTGAGTTCGAGGGCGTGGTGCTGGGTCGTGGTGATCTGGGCGTCGAGTTCGGCGAGACGGGCGCGGAGTTGGAGAATTTCCCCTTCGTCGCGGACGACGCTTTCGGAGGAGATTTCCATCTCGACGCGGAGCTTCTCGGCACTTTCCTGGCGGGACTGGATTTCGAGGGTGAGGATGTCGAACTGATGCCGCGCGAGCTGGGTTTCGAGATGCTGCAATTCGACCATGAACTGCTTGTAGCGGCGCGCCTTGCCGGCCTGACGTTGGAGCGAGCCGATCTGGCGTTTCACTTCTTTGATCAGGTCCTGGACGCGGAGGAGGTTCTGATCGGTGTGTTCGAGCTTCCGGAGGGCTTCCTTGCGCTGGGTTTTGAACTTCGTGATGCCGGCCGCTTCTTCAAACACGGCGCGGCGGTCATCAGGGCGGCTCGAGATGAGCTGGGTGATGTGGCCCTGCGCCATGATGCTGTAGCTCGTGCGCCCGACCCCGGTGCCCATGAAAAGCTGCTGGATGTCCTTCAACCGGCTGGGAGTTTTGTTAATGAAATACTCCGAGCCGCCGTCGCGGAAAATGCGGCGGGTGAGGGTGACCTCGTTGTAAGCCAACTCGACCCCGGCGGCGCGAAGGTGTTCCTCGTCCACGCCGCCGATGGTCAGGGAGACCTCGGCGAGGCCGAGCGCCTTGCGGGTATCGGTGCCGTTGAAAATGACGTCGGCCATTTCGCCGCCGCGGAGGGCTTTGGCGGATTGTTCGCCCAAGACCCAGCGGATGGCGTCCGAGACATTGGATTTGCCGCAGCCGTTGGGTCCCACAATGGCGGTGACGCCCGGTTGGAAGTTCAGCGAAGTCTTGTCGGCGAAGGACTTAAAGCCGAAAACGGTGAGGTTTTTCAGATACATAACTGGGTGAAATTGAATTCAGCCGGTGGGGTTAGGTAAAGGGGAAAACCACAATATGTAGTGGAAACTTATTCACAATTGCACAACTAATAGAAGAGCAAGGGTTTGGGGCGACGGAAAGGGCGAGAGGCAAAAGTCACAAAATCAAAGAAACGGGCGAGGAACACAGGGTTTCACAAGTAAGCATAGGGTCTCAGGTAGGTGATTTCCAGCGGGTGCGCGTGATTTTCGCTCTCGCGGTAAAGAACGGACGGTTGGGGGTGGCTTCACTCGGAAGACCCGTTTGAGAGGTTTGGTGGCAAACGAGGGGGTGAGGTGGGGTTGTTGCCGATTCCCTGCGGACCATTGCACGGACCCTCGAGCAGCGAAGCACATCCGCCCAGAAGTTCGTTGCAGCACAGGACGTTACAGGCGCATCGCTGCTGTTGGGGACAAGCGACCGATGCTTGCTTGCCAGCGGGGCCCGCGATAGTTGATGCGGACGGCGTGCAGCGGCGGGAAGTTAAGTCTTCTTGCTCTCGGACACATGTTGGTTTAATGATTTCCGAGGAATTCAGTCGCTCGCAGCGGATTTGCCGCTGGGGTGAGAACGAGATAATTACCGACCTTCGACAATTTAAACCTATGCAAACCTCCAGTCATCGCCTTGCGCTCCTCATCGTCGGCCTGTTGTGTTGCGCCGGCTTGGTTCAAGCCCAGAATGACCGACCCGGCCGGCCGCCGCTCCCGGAGGTGGCTTTGCAGCATCCGGTCCGAGGGGAAATGGCCATTGCCGCACTGGCGGGAAAGCTGCCTGCGGTGGCCAAGCATTACGGGATGACGGCCGAAAAGTTATCGAGTTTGCTCCAGCGGGATGGGGACCTTTGGGTCGATCGCCAGGGGCGATTGTTCTTCGCCGAATCGCACCTGCCTGACCCGGCGGCAGCGCCGACGGCAACCGAAGGTGCCAGTGCCCAGGCGGCTCTGGTTCCGGTTGATCAGACTTTCTTTCTCCACAGCCGTCCATCCGCGACCAAAAAGATCTATCTCGATTTCGACGGACATACGACCACGGGCACCTCGTGGCGGGACATCAAGGACGGCGACAGTACGTTTGTAACGCCACCTTATGATTTTGACGGCAACCCGAATTCGTTCAGCACCGCAGAGTTGGAACGCATCCAGTATATTTGGCAGCGGGTGGCGGAGGATTTTGCCCCGTTCGACGTGGACGTAACCACGGAGGATCCGGGGTTGGAGGGATTGCGCAAAAGCAGCACGGGGGACGTCAACTATGGCATTCGGGTGTGCATTGGCGGCGCCAGCACCGACTGGTACAGCACGAATGGTTACGGCGGCGTGGCCTATATCGGTTCGTTTGACTGGAACTCGGACACGCCCTGCTACGTGTGGGAAAACAACCTCGGCAATGGCAATGAGAAATATGTGGCCGAAGCCATCAGCCATGAGGTCGGACACACGCTGGATCTGTATCATGATGGCACCAGCACACAGGGATACTACTCGGGCCACGGCAGCGGAGCGGACGGCTGGGCTCCGATCATGGGCGTCGGCTATTACCAACCCGTGGTGCAATTCAGCCGCGGCGAATACCAAGATGCCAACAACACGGAGGATGACCTGGCCAAAATCACGGCATCTTATAACATCCCATACATCGCGGATGATTATGGGAACGATTTTGCCACGGCCGCCGTTTTGCCTTCCGGTTCGTTTTATGTGGATGGATTGATCGAAAGGAATACCGACGTGGATGTTTTCCGGATCGAGGCTGGCGCGGGGAGTTTCAGCTTCACCATCGGGGTTGATTCCCGGTCGCCCAATCTGAATGTGGAGGCCACGCTGTATGACAGCGTGGGCGGGGTGGCGGGATTCAGTTCGCCCAGCACCACGTTGTCGGCGACGCTTGTCCTCGATGGTATGCCGGCGGGCACCTATTATCTGGCGATCCGGGGTGTGGGAGCGGGAAATCCGTTGAACACGGGTTATTCATCGTACGGAAGCATTGGCACCTATGGGATCACCGGCAGCGTGCCGCCCTCCGGCGCACCGGTGGCGGTCGCGTCCGCCACTCCGACATCGGGCGTGGCGCCGCTGGCGGTGCAGTTCTCCGCCAACGGGTCGTACGATCCGGATGGCGGGAACGTCACCTACGCCTGGAATTTCGGCAACGGCTCCACCGCCATGGAACCCAATCCAACTGCAACTTATCTTACGCCGGGAAGCTATTCGGCCGTGCTGACAGTCACCGATGACGAGGGGATCAGTTCGTCCACTTCGCTGGTGATCACGGTTGCGGATGTGCCGCCGGCCGCACCCTCCGGCCTGGTCGCCACGGCGGCCAGCAGCACGCGGGTTGATCTGGGGTGGACCGATAACTCGCCGAACGAAACGACCTTCAGCATCGAGCGCTCCACGGATGGGGTGAACTTTGCCCCGCTGGCTGCAGTGGGTGCCGGGGTGGTCATTTATGCAGATACCTCGGTGACGGGGGGCGCAACTTACACATACCGGGTGCGGGCGAGTAACGCCTACGGCAGTTCCGGATATTCGAACACGGCCACTGTCACCACGCCGGCGGGTCTGCCGAATGCCCCGATCAACCTCAGTGCCCGGGCCGCTTCCAAAACCCAGATCAACCTCAAATGGACCGACGCCGCCAGCAACGAACAGGGGTTCTATGTCGAGCGGTCGCTTAACGGCACCAGTTGGAGCCGGATTGCGACCTTGGCCGCCAATGCGACCTCGTACGCCAGCAGCGGACTGACGGCGAACACGACCTATTATTACCGCCTCCAGTCCTTCAATGCGGCGGGCGTCTCCGCATATTCCAACACCGCTTCGGCCCGCACAAAACGGTAAGCCGATTCCCGGGCTCCGCCAGGGTCCGACGAAAACTGCTCGAAGAACACCGCGGGGCGAAAGCTTAGCAGGGGCCGGTGCCGGTGGCATCGTGGTACAGGTCCGAAACCGCTCATGGGCGGGAATGCGCGAGGGAATGGCGTGTCTGCAAACAAGGCACAGCTTGCGCAGCGTTTAACTGTGTAATTGCGCCGTCGAACGACTCCTGCTCAGACAAGTATTTGTTGAAGTGCCGGTAAGCGAACGCGTTCCATATCGTCGTGGGAACGGGCCATTCCTCGTCATGACGGGCTCCACCGAATCGCCGCGATGGGAAAGGGATGCGAACTCTTCCGGAACGCTCGAATGTTCGCGTCGTTTGGTTGCGCTTAGGACCTGATGCGCGGCGCTAGGTCTCCCGGAACGACAACAGAGGCAGCAGTTATCCCCGTGAATTGGGCGGCTTCGATTCGGCGAAAACCTTCACCCATCCAAGGAGGCAATTGCCGGGTGGTCGGATCAGATTTTTCGCGTGCTTTGCACGAATCGGTTGCCTACGTTCACGCCGCATTTTATGGCACAAGTTAAACCGTTTCCGGCCCTGCGGCCAAAAGTTGATCTCGCATCCCAAGTTTGTGAACTGCCCTACGACGTGATGTCGTCGGAGGAGGCGCGGCAGATGGCGGCGGGGAATTCGCTGAGTTTTCTGCATGTGAGCAAGCCGGAGATTGATCTGCCGCCGGGGACGGATCTGTACTCGCCGGAAGTGTATGCGAAGGGGCGGGAAAATTTCGGCAAGCTGATCGCGTCGGGTGTGCTGGCGCAGGACAAGGCGCCGGGATTTTACCTGTATCGACAGGTGATGGGAACGCACAGCCAGATCGGGTTGGTGGCGGTGGTGAGCTGCGAGGAATATCAGCAGGGCATCATCAAGAAGCACGAGTTGACGCGGGTGGACAAGGAGGACGACCGGGTGCGGCACATTGAAACGCTGAACTCGCAGACGGGTCCAGTGTTCCTGACTTATCGCGCGAATGCGAAGTTGAACGAGATGTTTGCGCAGGTGGTGGCCGGGTCGCCGGAGATCGATTTCACGGCGAAGGATGGCGTGCGGCACACGTCGTGGGGCATCCGCGAGACCGGGACGTTGCGGGCGATTGAGGCGGAGTTTGCGAGCATTCCGTATCTGTATATTGCGGATGGGCATCATCGCAGCGCGGCGGCAGCGCGGGTGTATCAGGCACGGCGGGGGGCGGGCAACAGCGCGTGGTTCATGGCGGTGATCTTCCCGCATAACCAGATGCAAATCCTGCCTTACAACCGGGTGTTGAAAGATCTCAACGGGCTGACGCCGGCGAAATTGTTGGAGCGGCTGGATGGCGTTTTCATCATCAGCGCGGGTGGGGCGCCGAAGCCGACGCGTAAGCACGAGTTGGCGCTGTTCCTGGGCGGGCAATGGCGCACGCTGCATTTCCGGCCGCAGTTCGCGGCGACGAATGACCCAATCGAGAAGCTGGACGTCACGTTGTTGCAGAAGTTTGTGCTGGCGCCAGTTTTCGGCATCGACGATCCGCGGACGAGCAAGCGGATTAATTTTGTGGGGGGTATTCGCGGGACGGCGGAGCTGGAGAAGCTGGTGAACAGCGGCGAGTATGCGTGCGCGTTCTCGATGTTCCCGACGAGCATCGAGGATCTGATGGTCATCGCGGATGCGGGCGGGATCATGCCGCCGAAGAGCACGTGGTTTGAGCCGAAGCTGCGGGATGCGATGTTCTGCCACATGATTTGAGGGCGGAATGTGGGGTGGGAGTGCGGGCATGGCGTTCGGTTCGCGGCGCGAGGGCGGGGCGAGGTAGA